>CAYRML010000062.1:0-8042 GCA_964425485.1 uncultured Peptococcaceae bacterium
TATTATATGCATAATCACAATAAAGAGAATAAATATAATATAAATAAAAAAGAGAACAATCAGAAAATTAAGGCGAAAAAAAGCAGACATCAAATGTCTGCTTCAATAATTACCATTTAATTTTTTATCTATTATATCTTTTTGCTTTAATTATGTCAAGTAATTAAGCAAAAAGTAAGAAAATTACAAATATTACTACCCACAAGAATAAGGAGCATTATCCTTATTCTTGTGGGTGTATATATTTATTTATTTTTTAGTGGAGTATAGATCTTAAATTATTCACCCATTTGAGCGACAACATCTTGGATGGAATCTTCGAGAGCAGAGAGGAACCATTCGAAGTCTTCTTTAGTGGAGGTGATGTTAGGATATACGCGAACAACGTCCACAGTATTGCTGCCGAACATAACATGTACTCTATGTTTGTTATTCATAGTGGCATTAACAGGAATAGTGTAGTATTCGCCGGCTTTGTTGGTGCCGAATTCCAAACCGATCATGAAGCCGCGGCCACGGATGCCTGTAAGTACATTAGGATATTTAGCTTTGATTTTTTCCAATTCGCCACGCAGCCACAAGCCTCTTTCAGTAATCTTTTTGGGAACATCTTCTTCGATCATGAATTGCAATGCTGCCAAAGCGATGGTGCCGGAAACTTGGTTGTCTTGGAAGGTTGCCGTATGCATGAAGCAGGATTCTTCGTTACCATAGGCGGCCATGTAGAGGGAATCTTTAGCTTGGCAGCCGCCAACAGGAAGGATACCGGCAGAAATGCCTTTAGCAAAGGAGAAAGCATCGGGAGTGAAGTTGCCATAATATTGCCAGGCCCAGATGTTACCGGTACGGCAGGAGCCCGCCTGAACTTCGTCCATGCACATATAAACGTCATATTTGTCGCACAGTTTTCTGATACCAGGGAAATAATCTTCCGGAGGAACCACGATGCCGCCTTCGCCTTGGATGGTTTCGGCTACGAAAGCGATGACGTCGCCTTTTTTGAATTCTTCTTCAGCAGCTGCCAGATCGCCATAAGGGACATGGGAGAAACCGGGCAATTTGTTTTGCCATTTCTGCCAAGCTTCTTTACCGGCCATTTGGACTGTGGCGGCACTCTTGCCGTGGAAGGCGTTCAATGTGCCAATGATTCTGTTTTTGCCTTGTTTGGTTCTTTTGGCAGCCACAGTAACCATTTTCATCATGGTTTCATTGGCTTCCATGCCGCCGCCGCCGCAGATAACAGTTCTGGTCATGTCGGGGGTGATCAAAGTCATGTTATGAGCAAAAGCAGCAGTAGTTTGATGTATCATCAAGGGGTCCATGGTCAGCGGTTTGCTGTCCAGATATTTTTTCAATTCGCCGAGGATGAAGGGGTTGTTGATGCCCAAGCAGTAAACACCAACGTCACCGATGAAGTCGAGATGTTTGTTGCCTTCTGTGTCCCAGAGATAGCAGCCTTCAGCTTTGGTGATAACACCGGAAAGGCCGAGATCCAAGGAAGCCTGGGTTCTGTATTGGTTCAAGTGTTTCAGAGTTAGTTCAGTACCTGTTTTTGCGTCAAATTTCAAAGCATCTTCCACCGTTAACCATTCGGGATAAACTTTTTTTACGTCTACCATTAATACAACCTCCTAAAAATTTTATTTGTATTGCCCGAAGGCAACAAAATATAAAAACTGCATTTAAACAGGCAAATATGATATAAAATTTAAGTATGTATGCTGTTGTTATGCAGTTTTTAGACAAATAAAAAATAGACAATATAGTAATTGTCTATCATCTATTCCTGCGCGTTTTATTATTGTAACTATTTGTCGGATAAATGTCAATCCAAGTAGCCGAAGTGGGAAAACTTAAAAAAGTCCCCCTTATAAGATTTGAAAAATAAGTAAAATAAGTGGAAATAGACAGAAAAATCAGGCAGAAGCGCTTGCTATAGAAAGAATTTAATAAAAAAGAGAGGGCTATAGCCCTCTCTTTTTTTGTTGTTAGTATTAGTCACCCATTTGAGCAAGAACGTCTTTGATGGAATTTTCGAGATCGCTAAGGCACCAATCAAAGTCTTCTTTGGTTGCGGCAACGTTCGGATAAACACGGCAAATCCGTTCGTCGTTGATTGTGAACATGGTGTGGACTCTATATTTGGAAGCCAAGGTTGCGCAAACGGGAATGGTGTAGAATTCGCCTGCTTTGTTGGCGCCAAATTCCAGACCGAGCATGTAGCCGCGGCCGCGAACTTGTTTGATAACATGAGGATATTTGTCTTGCAATGCTTTTAAGCCATCAATGAAATAGGCGCTGTTTTTCCTGATCAAAGCAGGTATGTCATTTTCAATGATGAATTGCAAGCAAGCCAAGGCGCAAGCGCCGGAAAGGTTATTGTCTTGATAGGTTGCGGTGTGGAAGAAAGCGGTTTCTTCGGAGCCATAAGCGGCCATATAAAGTTCTTCAGAGGCTTGAACACCACCAACAGGAATAAGAGCGTCAGACATAGCTTTTGCAAAGGACCATGCATCAGGTTGGAGGCCTTCATAATATTGATGGGCCCAGAGATAACCGGTTCTGCCGGTGCCTGCTTGGACTTCGTCCAAGCAGAAATATGCATCATACTTGGTGCACAATTCTCTCATTTTGGGGAGATAGTCATCCGGAGGAACTACCACGCCGCCTTCACCTTGGATTGGTTCGCACAAGAAGGCAATGATGTCGCCTTTTTTCAGTTCTTCTTCGGCAGCTTTCCAATCGCCATAAGGAACATGGCAATGGCCGGGAAGATCTTCGCCTTGATACATTCTCCATTTTGCTTTACCACCGAGGTTAACGGTAGCGGCGGTTTTGCCATGGAATGCATTGAGGGTGGTCAGCATTCTCTTTTTGCCGGTTTTATTCTTGTAAGATGCAATTTTCAGCATTTTCAGCAAAGTTTCATTTGCTTCCGCGCCGCCGCAGCAGATAACTGTTCTGGGGGCATAAGGAGTAAGAAGAGCCATGTTATGAGAAAATGCAGCGGTAGTTTGATGGATCATCAAGGGATCCATGGTGATGGTTTTGCTGTCTAAGTATTTTTTAATACTTTCCACAACGAAAGGATTGTTGAGGCCTAAGAGAGCCGGACCAACGGAACCGATGAAATCCAAATGTTTGTTACCTTCATAGTCCCAGAAATAGCAACCTTCAGCTTTAAACGCCACTTCGGAAGCACCGATATCCAATGCAATTTGAGTTCTGTATTGGTTGTTGTGTTTGAGTTGAAGAGCGATAGCCATATCTCTGTCTTCTTTTGTTTTGAGATCCAAAGCTTCATCAATAGTCATAAAACCTGGTACAACTTGTTTTGCATCTACCATAATATTACAACCTCCCAAAATATTGATATTATTTTTTGCAGGAGCAAGTGAATATAAAAGTCGCATACATGCGGACAAAATGGTTGTACGTTGTTTTTCAGAGCTTTTTGCCACATAGCGCGGCTTTTTTATGAGAAGAATAATCCTGTTTATTTTTTTGTAAAAACACAATTGATTTCCGCTAAATAAAGCAATTGGTTCCGCTAAACAAACAATAATAAACAAGGATATAAAAAGGTATATACTGCCCCTACATTTAACATTATAGTCCTGGGCATGTCTAATGTCAAGCCAATTGACAGAAAAAAAGCAAAATTGACCCTAATTGACCATAGGTGTAAATATTATATAATTATAATAAAATATTCTATAAAATAAAAAATATCTACATTATTTATAATAAAAAGCAAGGCGGTATAAATCACCTTGCTTTTTATTATAAATAAATGTTATTTCAGTTGGTTGTGATAAGTTTGCAGGGACTGCATGGGACTTGATTTTTTGGCCTGTGCTTCGATGCCCTTGACTGCTGCTCTGGCGGCAGCCAAAGTAGTGATATACGATACAGTATATTTAATTGCCGCTTTGGAGATGTAGCTGCCTTCATGAACGCTTTTGCCGTCATCGGTAGAGTTTATGATAATGTCGATTTTATGCTGGCCGATTGCATCCACGATATGGGGGCTGCCCTCTCTCAGCTTGTTGATACGATCGCTGGGTATATTCGCGGCTTCCAGCGCTTTATTTGTTCTGTCAGTAGCTAAGATTTTGAAGCCCAGCTCATGGAACTTCTTGGCGATGGGTATTATTTCTTCTTTATCTCTTTGTTTGACGCTTATGAGCACCGTGCCTTCCAGCGGCAAGCTGTTTTTGGCAGCTTCCTGCGCCTTAAAAAATGCTTCGCCGAAAGTATTGGCTATGCCCATGACTTCGCCCGTGGAGCGCATCTCCGGACCCAGTATAGGGTCTACTTCCGGAAACATATTGAAGGGGAATACAGCCTCTTTAACGCCAAAATAGGGGATAATACGCTCCGGTATGGTGGCCAGATCGCAAGGTTGATGATGAATATCGGCGGAAATAATCTGCGTGGCCAGCGGCACCATATCAATATTGCAGATCTTGGAGATTATGGGTACGGTACGTGAGGCCCGCGGATTGGCTTCCAGCACATAGACAGTATCCTCACAGATTGCATACTGCATATTCATCAAGCCTTTTACATTCAGCGCCTTAGCTATTTTTTGGGTATAATCATTGATGGTGTCCAGATGCTTTTGCGGAATATTGACTGATGGCAATACGCAAGAAGAATCTCCGGAATGGATGCCTGCCAGCTCTATATGCTCCATTACCGCCGGCACATAGACCGTTTTGCCGTCGGCGATGGCATCTGCCTCGCATTCCAAAGCATGATCCAAAAAGCGGTCAATTAGTATGGGCCGTTCCGGAGTCACGTCTTTGGCTTGACCCATGTACATGGTCAAAGCTTCCTCATCATAGACCACTTTCATGCCTCTGCCGCCCAGTACATAGGATGGACGCAGCATCAAAGGATAGCCGATTTTAGCGGCCGCTGCTAAGGCCTCTTCCATATTAGTGGCCATAGCCGATGGCGGCATGGGTATCTCCAGCTCGTCCATCATGATCCGGAAATGATCGCGATCCTCAGCCAAGTCGATGGAACGGGGGCTGGTTCCCAGCACTTTGATGCCGGCCTTTTCCAGCTCGTTGGCCAGGTTGAGTGGAGTTTGGCCGCCGAATTGGCTGATGATGCCGGCCGGTTGTTCTTTTTGATAAATACTCAGTACATCTTCCGCTGTCAGTGGTTCGAAATAAAGCGTATCGGAAGTGTCATAATCTGTGGAAACGGTTTCCGGGTTGCAGTTGACCATGATGGTCTCGATGCCCAAGCGGCGCAAAGCTAATGCCGCATGGACGCAGCAGTAGTCGAATTCGATGCCCTGACCGATGCGGTTAGGACCGCCGCCCAGAACCATAACTCTTTTACCGGCCGTTTTAGGCGCTTGCGGTGGGATGTTATAACTGGAATAATAATAGGCGGAATGCTGCGTGCCGCTGACATGGATGGCTCCATAGCCTTGTATGATGCCGGCTCCCTGGCGTTTTTGGCGGATTTCTGCTTCAGCCAGACCGCAAATCCGGGCAATATATTTATCGGAGAAGCCGTCTTTTTTGGCCTTTGCCAGCAATTTATCGGAAATGGCTGCGCCGGCTGCTTCCATTTCTTTTTCCAGCTCTACTAATTCTGCCATTTGTTCAAGAAACCATCTTTTGATCATGGTCATTTGCTGTAATTGATCTATACTGGCGCCTAATTTAAGGGCTTGATACAGGATAAACTGTCTTTCGCTGGATGGTTTTTCTAACATTTGCAGCAGTTCCGGCAGTGACTTATCCTGTATTTTACCAATATAGCCTAAGCCATAGCGGCCGTTTTCCAGGCTGCGGATTGCTTTTTGAAAAGCTTCCTTATAAGTATGACCGATGCTCATAACTTCGCCTACGGCCTTCATTTGCGTGCCCAGTTCGTCGGTAGCTTGTGGAAATTTTTCGAAGGCCCAACGGGCGAATTTGATGACTACATAATCACCGTCCGGCACATATTTATCCAGTGTTCCATATTTACCGCAAGGAATTTCATCCAAAGTTAAGCCGGCGGCCAGCATGGAAGAGACCAGCGCGATAGGGAAGCCGGTGGCTTTTGAGGCCAATGCCGAAGAACGGGAGGTGCGGGGGTTGATCTCTATCACTACTATTCTGCCCGTTTGGGGATCATGGGCAAATTGAACGTTGGTGCCGCCGATCACACCGATGGCATCTACGATGCGATAGGCTTGCTCCTGCAGTTCTTTTTGCAGCTGAGGAGATATTGTCAGCATGGGCGCAGAGCAAAAAGAATCGCCGGTATGCACGCCGATGGGGTCTATATTCTCGATGAAACAGACAGTGATGATTTGTCCTTTGGCATCGCGTACTACTTCTAATTCCAGCTCTTCCCAGCCGGTGACGGACTCTTCTATCAAAACCTGCCCCACCAAAGAGGCGGCCAGGCCACGATTGACTATATTTTTCAGTTCTTCCTCATTATGTGCCATGCCGGAGCCGGTACCGCCCATTGTATATGCGGGGCGAACAACCACCGGATAAGATAATTGTTGGGCTATATCCAAAGCTTCTTCTTCATTATAGGCAGGCAGGGAGCGGGGTATTTCTATATCGATGCTGTTCATGGTTTGTTTGAATATGATACGGTCTTCGCCTTTTTCTATGGTGTCGACCTTGACGCCGATAACTTCCACATTATATTTCTCCAGAACACCGGCTTTAGCCAATTCCGCACACAAGTTGAGACCGGACTGACCCCCTAAATTGGGCAAAAGCGCATCAGGCCTTTCGATTTCTATAATTTCCGTTAAACGCTTGACATTTAGCGGTTCAATATAGGTGGCATCAGCCATATTGGGATCAGTCATGATGGTAGCAGGGTTGGAGTTGACCAACACAATCTGATATCCCAAATTTTTCAGAGCTTTGCAGGCTTGGGTGCCCGAATAGTCAAACTCGCAAGCCTGGCCGATAATGATAGGACCGGAGCCGATGATGAGAACTTTATGGATGGAATCTTTTTTTGGCATATTTTTCACTCCTTATTTTTCTATAACAGCATAACCCCAAAGAGGTTATTATTGATGATAAGTAATGGTCAATGATATCTTTTAAGGCCCGCAAGAGCCCAAAAAAAAGGAGGCTCTAAGCCATCCTTAATCAATCATAAATCATATAAAATTGAAATTTTCTCGATGTCGGTAATGGAGATGAGAACACTATCACCAAATAAAAGCAATGAACCGACGTTCTCCCGGATGGGGGAAACGTTGCAGAAGCAGCTCTTTTTATCTTTTACCAGTGACTTGTTCATGATTACTCTTTCCCATTTATTTTCTTCATTTTCTTAAAGCATATTATACACTCATCCAACAATAAAAGTCAATATCCTAAATATTAATTTTCCAGTAAATATCTTCAAATACTTTTTCTAAAAATGCTATTATCTTAATGCTTATAATAGTATGTAGGGGTAAGACATATATGCTATTTTGAGCCATTACAGGCAGGGAATCGATAATATTAAAGAGCCGCCGATATAGCAATTGCTGTATAAATACTAATATGTAATCTTCACTAAATATAATCAATGATAGATTGCCGGATGCAGTTTTTTCCTTATCTAAATAATAAAGGCAAGTACTGCATTCACGGCTGAGGCTTTTCTGAATAAAATATAATATATGAATGAATATTATGGAGAGCAAGGATAAATATGCTAAATTCTATGGATTAATCTACACTTGTAATTATATTGGAGAGCGGCTTTTTGCTTTTCGCTCCATTTTGCCATGGTTTGAAGTTTTTATCCGGGCACATAGCTGCATAAAATCCTGAAATTCAGCAATAATATTGATTTGTACGGCATTCCGAGGGCAGCAGAGATGAATGCGGGGATATTAATTTGGGGCCGGGATATTTGTCTGAGTTTGGTTCTAGGCTGTAGCGTCGAGGCGCAAAATAAGAAGTGGCTTTTTTGTGTCCAAAAACTTATAAAATTTCCATCAAAGGGGTTGACATAAGGTAAAGAGGTATGATATACTCAACGGCGTTGCGGCCAAGTAA
>CAYRML010000063.1:0-8038 GCA_964425485.1 uncultured Peptococcaceae bacterium
TGACTTTTACTCCTTCTTCTCTCTCTTCCAATAACACGCCAATCTTTACATTTTCTACCAAAAGAGAAAAATTAACTATATTGATACAATCAGTAGCCTTGGCATTATACCGACTCATAGAGGCCTGGTCAATAGCCATCAGGGAAACCGCTCCCCCATAAAAAAGCTGTAAAGATTCCAAGGCCGCGCCTAAAATCTTCATATTGGCAAAAGTACGTCTTTCAAAAAGGTTGACACGAACCGTTTCCAAATCCACCCCATATAGCAGCAATTCCGCCGCCACCAACAACACCTCCGGAGTGGTGTTGGAAAAACGAAAGCCTCCACTATCGGAAACTATGCCACTATAAAGCAACATAGCTATATCGGAATTTATGGGACGGCCGGCGGCCTTAATCAGTTTGAAAATTATTTGCGCGGTGGCCGTGGCTTCGACTTCGCGCAAAGTGATAGTCCCCTTATCCATCTCAGCAAAATGATGGTCAATAATATACAAAGGCCTGTCCTTATAATGATCTAACCAGCCGCTGGATGCTCTTTGATAATCACTGCAATCAAGCAATAAGACCATGTCTACCTGCCCAGAGATTTGCGCCGGCTTTTTAATCTGATCAATACCAGGCAAAAAAGCGACATTGGGCGGATAATCATCCTCCAAAACCAATTGCCAACCCTTATGCCGGCCGTCAAAAGCCATAAAAAGAGCCAGCATGGAAGAAATACAATCGGCGTCGGGAGCAAGATGTCCCGCAATCAGTATATTCTTTTTCTCTAAAACAGATAAAATATCGTCATAAACACTAAGATTATTATTCATCGATTGCCGTCCTCAGATTATTTGCTTAGATATCATCTTTATGTGCAGACTCATCGGCCCGAATCTGCTTGTCTATCAAACCAGCCATCTTAATAGCATAAGAAGTGGAATGATCCAGCACGAAAATCAAATCCGGCACCAGGCGGGCCTGCAAACGTTGTCCTAATTTTTTGCGGATAAACCCTTTGGCGCTCTGCAAGGCGGCCAGCAAATCCTCATCCTTATCGCTATCCAAACTGCTGACATAAATGCGGGCGGAACTTCCATCCGCAGCCGCCTCCACATTAATGACGGAAACAAATCCGATGCGAGGATCCTTCACCTCATAGGCCAAGATTTCCGCCACTTCTTTCTGTATCTCTCCGGCCAAACGGCCGGCTTTATTATAAGCCATTTTTCCTCCTAAAGCTCCCTTTCTACTTTTTCCATCACAAAAATTTCCATGATGTCGCCTTCTTTGAGGTCATGATAATTTTCCAATCCGATACCGCATTCAAAGCCAGACAACACTTCCTTAGCATCATCTTTAAAGCGACGCAGACTGGAAATATTGCTTTCCGCAATAACTATGCTATCACGGACCACACGCACAGAGGCGTTTTTATTAACTTTGCCATCGGAGACATAACAACCGGCAACCATACCGATCTTAGGCACTTTGAAAACCTGACGCACTTCGACATGGCCGATAATTTGTTCTTTTAATTCCGGTTCTAAAAGACCGGACATGGCCTTTTTCACATCCTCAATAGCATCATAGATAACGCGATAGAGGCGTATATCCACGGCTTCGGTTTCCGCCGCTTTTCTGGCATTGGCATCCGGCCGTACGTTAAAACCAATAATGATAGCATTAGAGGCGCTGGCAAGCATGATATCCGACTCCTTGATGCCGCCGACACCAGCATGGATTACATTTACTTTTACTTCCTGAGTTTCCTCATTCAGTTTAAGTAAAGATTGCTCCACAGCTTCCACAGAGCCTTGGACATCACCCTTAATGATGATATTGAGATCCTTGATCTCGCCCTCTTCTATCCGTTTGAACAAATCGTCAAGACTGACACGGGACGACTTGCGCAATTCCTCTTCCCGTTTCTTCAATTGTTGCTTATAAGCTACTAAACGTGCATCCTTATCATCTTTGACAGAAATAAATATCTCTCCGGCTTCTGGCACCTCTGCAAAGCCCAGTACTTCAATAGGCACGGATGGTCCAGCTGATTTCGCCTTGCGTCCCTTATAGTCAAACATAGCACGCACCTTACCAAATACGGCGCCGGCCAACAAATTGTCACCAATCTTTAAGGTTCCTTTTTGCACCAGCAAAGTAGCCACCGGGCCGCGGTTTTTATCCAATTTGGCTTCTACCACAGTGCCTCTGGCCTGACGTTTGGGATTGGCTTTCAGTTCCGCAACTTCCGCCACCAAGAGAATCATTTCCAAAAGATTTTCGATACCAACACCTGATTTTGCCGAAACCGGTACCATCACTGTATCGCCGCCCCATTCTTCCGGTACCAGGCCATGCTCAACCAGGGCCTGTTTAACCCTGTCCGGATTGGCCGCTTCTTTATCTATCTTATTGATAGCCACGATTATTGGAACCTTGGCCGCTTTGGAGTGGTTGATAGCCTCTATAGTCTGCGGCATCACGCCATCATCTGCAGCCACGACCAGGATGGAAATATCCGTGATCTGAGCGCCTCTGGCCCGCATGGCCGTAAAGGCTTCATGACCTGGGGTATCAAGGAAGGTGATCTTTTTATTTTTGATTTCTACTTGATAAGCGCCGATATGTTGCGTTATACCGCCGGCTTCCGTAGCGATGACATCTGTTTTCCGGATAGCATCCAAAAGCGAGGTTTTACCATGGTCGACATGGCCCATAACGGTAACGATAGGCGGACGCTCTTGCATCATTTTTTCATCATCTTCGATATCTTCCATTATTTCCGCCGCTTTATCGGCTTTTACTTCAACGGTAATGCCGAATTCATCAGCGATCAAAATTGCCGTATCGGAATCCAACTCTTGATTTATGGTGGCCATGATACCCAGCTCGAATAATTTCTTGATAATTTCGGCTGCGGTTTTGCTCATGCTTTTGGCCAGCTCTCCCAAAATAACGGTTTCGCCGATAATGATTTTTTTCGGCACGACGGCCGGCATTTCTCTTTTTATTTCTTTTCTATTTCTAAAATTTTTATTATCTTTATTTTTATTAAATTTGCCTTTTTTGGCTTTTTCCGCCTCATGACTACGCTCATGAATAATATCTTTGACAAAAACTTTTTTCTCCGGCCGATAATTGCCGGCAGGTTTTTCTATAACCGGAACATATTTCATATTAGGATCTAAAGGTTGTTTGGCTTTTTGGCTGCGCCCTTGCCCTTCATTGCGCGATTGCGGACGCTCTGGCCTATCCTTGCCCTGATAACCGGCTGACGATTGCGGGCGATCCGGCCTACCGGCTTGCGGACGGGCAGGCCTGTCCTGCGCCCCACCTGGTCTTTGTTTATACCCGTCACTGTTACGGGTATATGGGGCGGGTTTGCCTTGATTGCCTGTCGATGGCCTGTTTGGGCGAGGCCCTTCTCCGGTTTGCGGACGTTGCGGCCTGCTTTGCGCTTTATCAAAAGTCTTTTTCGGGGATTGTCCTGGAACAGGAGCCTTCTTTACCATCGGCTTTTGAGCAGGCGGAACAGCTGCCGCCGATTTTTTCTCCACAGAAGATTCTCGAGAAGGTTCTTGGAAAATAGGAGTTTTTTCTTCTTTAGGTACAGAGGGAGCAATCTCTTTGACGGCAATAACCTCTTGCTCGACCATAGCCGAAGCATGCTCTGCTTTTTCTGCATCAGCTTTTATCTGATCCTTTTCGACGGCAGGGCTCTCAAGTTCTTTTAAGCCTTCTCCGGCTTTTTCTTTTGCCACTATGGGTCCATCGGCCACTATGGTTTTTTCCGCTTCCAAAGCGGCTTCCTGTACCTCCGCTTTGGGAATACGAGTCACCTTAGGCACAAAACCGCCGGCAGCGGGGCCTGCTTTGCCTTTATTACCTTTAACAGATTGGCGCAGCATATCCGCGTATTTATCATCCACGGCCACCATATGGCTTTTGGCCTCAAACCCCATTTTTTGCAGACGTTTGATAACATCCTTACTTTCCAGATCCAGCTCTTTTGCCAGTTCATACACCTTAATTTTCACCAAATAAAACACTCCCATTCTTTTGATCCCTATTTACTGATCCCCTCAGTAAAACAATCAATTACCTTCTTGCAATAATTTCTCTATAGCAACAGCAAATCCGGCATCCAATACAGCTAATGCACCACGTGCTGATTTGCCGACCATATAACCTAGAGCAGCTTTATGCTGCCAGTAATATAATTTTATTTTTTTATCCCTACAAGCACCCGACAGCACTTCTTTAACCTGGTTGGCCGCATCGTCGGCAATTAAAAGCATTTTAGCCTTACCATTTTTAACGGCTGAAAGAGCCGGAACATCGCCGGCGGCAATTTTGCCAGCCCTTTGGGCTAATCCAACATAATTAGCTATTCTTTTATCACGGACAGACAAAGCATCGATCATGTTTTATCCCCCGCTATTTGCTCCCTGATAATTTGCACGACTTCCTCAGGTATCTTATTTTTCAAAGATTTCTCCAAGGATTTGCTTTTAATTGCCTTTTGCAAGCAACCCTCATCAAAGCACAAATAGGCGCCCCGACCGTTTTTTTTGCCGGTCGGATCTATAAATATCTCGCCCTCCGGGCTGCGCACAATACGCATAAGTTCCTTTTTATCTTGAAATTCGCGACAGCCAACACACATACGCTGAGGCTTGGATTTAACTGTCATCTTTTGCTCCTTAAAACATATTTAAAACTTATTTACTTATTTATCAGTAGATAAAGCTTCTTCAGTTTCCCCGTCTTCAGTAATTATATCTTCAACATCCATATCGTCTTCTTCATAAGACATATCTGACTCTTTATAAAGGTCGGCACCCTCATCATAGGCGTCATCTTCATATTCCGAATCCTCATAAGCATCAGATGCAAGCAGCTGTTCATCTTCAGCAGCTTGGGATTCGCTCTTGATATCAATTTTCCAGCCGGTTAAACGCGCCGCCAGACGCGCATTTTGTCCTTCCTTGCCAATAGCCAAGGAAAGTTGAAAATCGGGTACTATAACCTGGGCAAATTTTTCCCTTTCACTAATAGCCACAGACACCACTTTGGCCGGAGAAAGAGCATTGCTGACAAAAATTACCGGGTCTTCATCCCAGCGTACAACTTCGATCTTTTCACCGGATAGCTCATTGACAATTGCCTGCACGCGCATACCTTTGGCACCAACGCAAGCGCCAACCGGGTCAATATTTTCATCTTTGCTGTAGACAGCGATTTTGGAACGTTGGCCAGGTTCCCTGACCACAAATTTGATCTCAACCAAACCCTCACTGATCTCCGGCACTTCCATCTCAAACAATCTTTTCAACAATCCAGGATGAGTGCGAGAAACCATAATCTGCGGGCCTTTAGTTGTTTTTTTAATTTCCAATAAATATACTTTAAGCCTTGTCCCCTGGGCATATCTTTCACCTGGGATTTGCTCCGCGGGAACTAAAAGAGCTTCTGATTTACCTAAATCTATATAAATATTCTTATTTTCCTGACGCAAAACAGTCCCATTAATGATATCATCTTTGCGGCCAGAAAATTGATCATAAACCATAGTCCGTTCGGCTTCTCTGATCCTTTGCACCACCACATGTTTGGCAGTCTGGGCAGCAATACGGCCGAAGGATTTTGGCGTTACTTCCGATTCGAAGACATCGCCCACTTCAAAATCAGGATCGAACTGTCTGGCTTCCGCCAAAGAAATTTCCAAACATTCGTCCTCCGGTTCTTCTACCACCTCTTTGCGGAAAAAGACATGGATATCCCCATTATTTTTATCTATCTCCACCCTGACATTCTGGGATGAACCAAAATTCTTTTTATAAGCCGAAATAAGGGCCGCTTCTATGGCCTCCAGCAAAACATCCATCTGAATACCTTTTTCTTTTTCCAGGTCTTTCAGGGCTTCAATAAAATCCGCATTCATTATCAAATTTCACTCCTTAATCTTATATTAAAATTTCGCGACCAAAGATGTTTTCGCTATTTTATCAAAAGGGATTTCTACCAGGGCATCCGCTGCTTTCAGCTTTAATATGCCCTCTTCCAATCCTAATAGAATCCCTTGATATTGCTTTTGCCCTGCCAATGGCTGATAGAGGCTGACCAAAACAGTCTCCCCGGCAAAACGGATAAAATCAGCTTCTTTTTTCAGTGGTCTCTCGATGCCTGGGGAAGATACTTCCAGTATATATGCTGTGCCGATCGGGTCTTTTTCATCCAAAAGGTCACTCAAAGCTTCGCTGACCAGCTGGCAACACTGATGGTCTATAGGCTCCTCTTGCCTGTCAATGAATACGCGCACTATCCATTGGCCGCCTTCTTTGACATATTCCGCATCTACCAGCTCCAGCCCATAACGAGCCGTGATAGGCTGAGCAAAATCATAGACCAATGCGGCTATATTTATATTTGCATTCTTCTTCTTTTCTGACATAATTCACCTGCTTATGAAAGTAAAAAGTGGGTTCCTTGACCCACTTTCCATAACACAACATCACTTTACCTTGTATATTTTATCACATATCTTTAATTATAACAACATTTTTTTTAAAAACCACGCTGAAGCAGGAAAAAAAGCAAGACAATTGCACCCAAGACTATACGATACCAGCCAAATACTTTAAAGTCATGTTTTTTGATATAGCCGACCAAAAACTTGATGGCCAAAACGGAAACAATAAAGGCCACCACCATACCAACTATTAAGATCAATGCCTCAAAATCGGTAAAAGCAAAACCAAAATCAAGCAACTTTACTAGGCTGGCCCCCAGCATCACGGGGATAGCCAAAAAGAAGGTGAATTCTGCAGCGACCGTGCGTGATGTGCCGAGTAATATGGCGCCTAAAATAGTAGCGCCGGAACGAGAAGTGCCGGGGATCAGAGATAAAACCTGAAAAACCCCGATCAGAAGTGCGGTTTTGAAATCCAGCTTTTTCAAATCATTGACTTTTGGCACACGTTTCTTATTTCTGTTTTCAATAACGATAAACAGAACCCCATATAAAATAAGCATGGCTGCAACTACCCAGGCATTATAAAAAAGAGCATTGATAATATCATTTAACAAAAAACCAATTATACCAGCCGGTATACAGGCTACTATTATTTTTAGCCACATTAATAAGGTACTCTTTTTGATATCGGGATCTTTAAGCGGGCCTTGCTGTAATCCAAAAAGCTTTCTCCAATACAAAACCACCACTGCCAAAATAGCTCCCAGCTGAATAACCACAAAGAACATTTCTTTGAACTCGGCCGTCATATGCAAACGCATAAATTCGTCGACCAATATCATATGGCCGGTGCTGCTGATAGGCAGCCATTCCGTAATGCCTTCGACAATGCCCAGTATAATAGCTTTGATGATCTCAATCCACTCCATATACAGCACCTCCCTTGCAAAATTGCAAATAATCTATGCATGAAAATATATATGCTAATATTCTCCTGAAATGCGTATGCTAATTAGTGTGCTATTTAAAAAGAAAAAGCCGGCCGATCACAACGATGGCAGGCTTTCTTTTTGGTCGGAGCGACTGGACTTGAACCAGCGGCCTCTACCACCCCAAGGTAGCACTCTAGCCAAACTGAGCTACGCCCCGTTAAGTGCTTTTAGCAGAGGCTAAAAGCAACTATTTAATTATAGGTGTAACCTAAAATTTTGTCAAGAGTATATTATAATTATTCCGCATCCAAGCCAAAAGCTGTATGTAAAGCAATAGCTGCATCGTTGATGCGGCTTTCTTCCACAATGCAGGAGACCTTAATTTCAGAAGTGGAAATCATTTCAATATTGCAGCCTATGTCGGCCAGAACCCGGAACATTTTAGCCGCTACACCAGGATTAGTAATCATGCCTGCGCCGATAATGGATATTTTTGCCACATTATCAACTATATCATAGCCCTTGGCCCCAACCTCAGCCACCATATTTTTCATGATATTTTCAACTTTTGCTTTATCATCGCGGCCGGTAGTAAAAGAAATATCCTGGCAGGAATGTTGTTGTCCGCTTTGGATAATCAT
>CAYRML010000064.1:0-7977 GCA_964425485.1 uncultured Peptococcaceae bacterium
GTCTCTGCTAGTGCTTTTACCGATGTCTATACCATAGCATTCGGCATAGCTCTTCAGCTCATCAGCTGCCATGTCACTAAGAACTTCATCATCTTCATCAGGATCAGGGACCGGGAGGCTCAACTCTGCTACATCAAGTTCAACTGTATAACCCTTGGACTTAAACCAGTCAATCAAATAGGGGTCGGCGCATTCACCAACCCCATCTATAAACTGAATACCTGCGGAAAGACCACTATATTTCTTGTTTGGTGCAACTATCTTCACCATTATTATTACACCACCTTTAAGCTGCTTTTACTTCGACCTCAACAGTTGCCGTTACGGCTGCCGTATTGGCAAAAGGAAGCGGTAAAGTACCAAGTGTTGCCGTAAAGGTATATTTTGCGGCAGCAAGTTTGCTATAAGTGTCAGTATCAACCCAAGCCATAACGGGAACGGTCGCTTTTGAACCATTCGCGAAGGTAGCGGTTACGAAGTCCGGCAATGCCGCTTTAACTTCATCCGCATCATCGTAAACAGGTTCAGCAAGCGTTCCACCGTCCACATCGGGGATAGCATCAAAAGCTGTGATCTCAATTTTCATCAAAGTAATCAGTGCAGTTTCGATTGCCGCAACCAATGCTGCCTTAGTCATTCCGGCTGGGTTTATACCGGCATACGGTGCGAATATCCTCAATTGTTCTACGGGCAATAGATCCCAAGGGGATAATGTATCAGAGCCCGAAACAACCGCATAACCCTGTGCAGTAAACCAAGCAATCAGCCTTGTATTTGCATCAGGGACCACGGCAGCACCATATATAAAGTCTACGCCATAGTCACAGCTATGTTTTTCATTGGGGGAATATATCCTTGCCATTATTATTTACCTCCCCTTATTGTACTTTTATTCTGCGGAACGCGCCGGCGGCTTTAGTAGCTTTCAATGCTACAGCTGCTACCATTTCCACTTCACCGGTCTTCACAGCGCCGGCAGTTTTGAAGTCGGGCAACCAGGATTGGACAGGAGCAACACCGGCCATGCTTACAGCGTGGAAGCCGTCTAAACCAAGTCTTGCGACATAGAGGGATGTTTCACCGCTTACCACATCAGTAGCCACAACAGGATCATTGGTGCCGGCTTTTGTGCCAAAATCAACAAACGGGATATCTCCGTATTTTTCAACTTGTTGGCCAAAGTCATTTTTTGTAACTTGATACATGCCGGCTCTTCTGGCGATAGCTCTCAATTTAGCGATCAATTTAGTATTGCCGCCAATGAAGGAGGGTGTCCCATCTAAACCGCCAAGGAACTCATCCAGCATATCCAAGAAAGCAAGATAGTTGGTTGTTACCAAAGCAGATGTGGAAAGATCGATAGCATTCGCGACATTGTACTCTGTGGAGGATCCTGCCAATGCTTTTTCCAGGCCGTCAAAAGCGTCCGCATCTATCGCGGAATCGCCATTGATCACGGTATCATTGAATAACGCTGCTGCTGCTTTAATTTTTTGTTGCATTTGCAGAGTAACTTCATCAACAATGCCGCCCATGTTGGCGATCACGCGGTCAATCTGAAAAGACCCACCGAACACTTTTAAGTCAGTGGTGTATCTTTGTTTTGTTACTTCGGAAGGATTGTATTCATTGTTTACCGCCCTGAAAGCAGCGGTCGGCTGGGTGATCAACCTTGTGTACCCATAGGTAAGCGTAGCGCCGCCCCCGGTCGGAGACACGCAATCATCAAAAGTCAGATTGTTGAACAGAAAACTAGATTTTGCAAATTCATCGATAACGCCCATTTGCAAGGCATCTTGTACATTAAGTTTAGCTTGTGCTAAGGTTACTGCCATAATTATTACCACCTTTTCTTATTGTTTTTTGTCGCTCGTGAGGCTCATTTTTACAGCCTCGGCTAAGCTTTTCGGAGTTTGCGGAGGATCACCGCCACCGGCGGGCTTATAGATATATTTGCCTTTTTCGCCCTCTCCGGCAACCACCTCAAATAAATAACCATTCTCGGTCTTCAGGGCTTCGAGTTGGCTATCCAAGCCGGTGATCTTGCCGTCCTCCAGTTTGACTTTTTCCATATCCAGCAGAGCTTTGACGGCTTTGATATTCTTGGCTTTGGCTCCGGTTAACGCACCATCTAAAGCGTGATCAAACTGCATAGCTTCAATCTTGGCTTTGGCATCCGCATCGGCTTTTTCGGCTTTGGCTTTCCATTCATCAGCAGCCTTTTTAATGCCCTCAACGTCCAAATCCTTGAAGCTTTCAACAGTTTTGTTTGCCTCAGCCAATTGTTCTTTTAATCCGTCCAACTCTGTCTTTTGGGTCTCGTTTGCCGTTTTATATTTCTCAATGCCTTTGCCATGTTCGGCCATGATCTGATCTATAATATCATCGGCAAGCTCCAACCTTTTTAAAAACTCTCTTTTCATGTGTCTGTCCTTTCTCGGTTACGCTTTTAACGTGGTTGCATCACTAACCGTCCTGCGTTTTCGCTTGCAGGTAGCGAAATATTGAACCTTTTTACGCCAGTGCTCAGGGCATAATAAAAGCACTTCATCAAGTGACAAAGTGCTAATTAAACAAACTAATTATGGAATTAAATCAACTATACCTTTAGCCGCTCGATAAGCTTTTTGCATCATGGAATTTTCGCTTAAATATTCAAGTCCCTGCAAAGTTATCTGGCTGTATTCTGTTAAGTGAGCTTTATCTGGCATAGATATTGCTCTTCCTCGCATCACTCCAGACAAATAACCGTTATCTACCAGCATAAATATTAGTTGATGCCATCGCTTTTCACTTATGCCTAAACTTTCGGAACTTATCTCATTGAAATCCGGCTCATCCACATCCATGGCTGCTTTGAAGAACTTTAATATTTTATAAATAACTTTAAAATCGTCCACTCTACCACCTCCTATTGCTTACAGAAAAACCACCTACCGTTACCAGCAGATGGTTTTTAGCTAAAGAATTGGTCTAAATCTACTTCTGATGTCATGGTGAGAGAGCCAATATCCTCATCGTTATCAACCCTAATTTCTTTGCCGTTATAATCATAAAGCTGGATGAGAGAATCATCTACATCGTGCAGAAATTTTCCTTTTTTTATACCAGTCACATATTTCTCAAGAGCTTTACACTGTTTATAAAACAGGTCTTTATCAGCCTGATTGCAGATGTTATATTTATACATGATTCTATTCCTCCAATCTGTATTTTTTATTCACTTCTTTATTGGTTTTTGAGGCGGTAGCAGCAGTATCTTCTATTGCCTCTTCCCGTGTAATACCTTTTTCGTCCATCTTTCTGGTAAGGGTTTCTTCAAAAGTCTCAATAGGCTTTTTCACATCAAGCTCTTTTCTCTCCTCTTGATCCCTCATCAAGTCCCTGGCTGCTTTTTTATACTCGTTTCTCAATTCATGCCCCTGCCTGGCTTGCTCCTCGATATTTTTAGTGCGGTCAATAAGGTTGGGGATTTCGTTGCATTTATTATAATACCAAGATCGGACTTCCCCGTCGCTAAGTTTCCCATAAAGATTTCTGATTTTATCAGGGGTCAAGTTATTGATTACATCTTGTTTCTGCGCCTTTAGCTCTCCCCATCTGGTACTATTATTATACTTCAAATTCTGAAAATCTGCAAACGATTTCGGAATATCCTTGCCGAATATCTCTTTATACTTAGCATATTGCTCTCTGTCAGATGCCATGTTCTTGGTCATCTTGGCATTGACAGCCATCTTACCCTTCTCGGCCTCGGAAAGACTGTTATACCAATCTTTATAAGTCATATCTCCCGACACCTTGTAATACTTGCCGTCAGCGTCCTTAGCTAATCTGGTACCGCCCAAATCCTCAAAGTAAGGGATAGTAGTTGACCGGCAATGCGGATGCATGGGCGGGTAATTGACACCCGGCTTTGCATCCTCTGTATCAAATACTTGCCCATCCAGATCGGCGCAAACCTCGCTCGTCTTGCTGTCCAAAGTAGCACAATATTCATACTGCTTCATGCCTAAATCGCTGTACATATCCTTTGAGGCTTGGTTGGCCATATAGTTGGTCTCGGTCCGTACGACCCTTGTGGCATTATAGAGCTGACCGCCTTTTTTGCCCTTATCATAGTCCTTGCCTAAATGTGTGTCACGCAGAGCGCGGCTCATCTCTTGCACCGACTGACCCTGTATCATGCCTCTGGTGATAACCTTGTTCAATTCACCGGCAAGGTCTTTTTGTTTATCCCAGATATTATCACTGTAATTCTTACCGTTCCAAGGATATTCAAGCAAGGATTGAACCGCCCGCTTATTAGCTTTGGAGAATTCAATTCCAAAGCCTACGCCTTGGAAGGTATCAAAGGCAGTCTTGTAATACGTTTCCTCGTAAACTTTTCCCAGCATAGCCTTAGAACTTGATTCCAGCTCATTGTAGAGCTTTTCCGATTCCATGAGTATGTTGGCGCCCAAAGCCTCTAATCGCTTCACCCTGGCCCTTGTTGATAAGGCTTGCAGGTATGACTTGTTATCGGTGCGATAGTCTTTGTCCTTTGCTTTCTCGATGTACCACCAAACATCACGCTTGAATTCTTTCAGCTCGTTGTTGGTCAGGTACTTCAAAGCATCAGCATAATCCATCTTGTTATCTTTAGCATATTTGGCATAAAGCTTTGTGATCTCACCGTTGATCCCCTCCAAAGCAGAATGAACAGCTGCGATCATGCGCTTTTCAAAGTCATTATAAAGCCGTTCAGCATCAAGTATCCGTTGTGCGGAACGGCCATCCCAATATTCTTTATTCTTCTGCGCTGCCATCGGCGTTATCACCGCCTTCGTTCGGGCCTATTCCCCATCCATCCGCTTCTTTATCAGCATCTGCCTCTTCTTCCTCTTCCTCGATCTGTTTTTGTTCGGCCTCGACATCTTCCACCCAGGGATGATTCTGCAAAACAGTACGGCGGGAGATGATGCCCGTGCTGTCCCTAGCAATTTGAGCTGTTTCCTGATCATTAGATATCATGTTTCTGGTATAAATTTGCTGAATGTCGATATCCTCCGAAACCCTGAGATAATGCAAAATCAATTTAAGGAATTGCTTAAAGCCGGCTCTGAATTCCGTTTCCATCAGCCCGGCTTTGATTTCCAACAGGCTGTAGAGATACTTCAGCGCCACGCCGGAAGAATTGCCGAAGTTCTGCGGATCCGGATCAACACCTTGCCCGGAGACAAATATCTGCTTTTTAAGGATATCCAGGAATTTGACGCGCGCCTCGATGGGAATATCGATCTGCATCGTTTCAACCCCGCCGGCAGCAACGGTATCGCCATCCACTTTAATAGCCTTATAGCGTTTCAGCTCGGTCAAGAAGGTTGCCAGATCCTCACCGCCATAGTTACGCAAAACAAAGATGACTTCCTGGATATCAGTCAGATCATTAGCAAAGCCGGAAACCACCTTGTCATATTGGTCAACGAGGTCCTTATACATCGTCAAGTCACCCGTATGGGTGCTATTGTTATAAAACGGCACAAACGGCACATAGCCCATATCATGGGTCAAGACGTTAGTGTTTATATCCGGCAAATAATAGAACCCTATATCTCGGTTACCTGCTTGCTCATAGAAGGAAACCTCTTTATCGGTCCAAATCTCATACCTTGTGATATCTTTTGCATCATCATCCAGGATATGATAGACGCGCAGGACAGCATCCAAATCCTGTAATAGAGCATTGCTATAAACAGGTATGATCTGCTCGCTTGGCACGTCTGCAAATTGGAATTGTCCGCTATCATCTACCCAGCAATGCAGCCAGGCAACCCCCGTATTGGATGCTTCGATAGCCAAGTCTTTGACCTCTTTGGCAAATGCTTCGTCTAATACTTCACTGATCCGCGTATTCAGAGCATCTGTTCCTGCATCAAACATTGGTGGATAGGTAAACAGATAAGCTGCCTTTTGATTGACCAAAAGCTGATGCCAGTTATGAGATATGCGATAATCTGCGTTCCGGAGGGGATTCTCCAACAAGGCAACAGCATCTTGCAAATACTCTAGGCCGCTGTTTCGTTTGATATCGTTTTGATTCAAGTAATACAGATTGCCGGTCTTTGCTGTACTTACAAACTGCTGATGGCCTTCCATATGCTTTTTAATAAACTTTTTCGCTTGTTCTAATTCCAAGGGGTTACCTCCTTTACTTGAAAACGGATATACCGCCGCGGGTGACTTCTTCCAGCGCATACCTCATAGCATCCATGAGGTGGTTGAAATCATCTATCGGCTTATTGGTTTTATTATCAAATTTATCTTTGTCCCAGGTGTAATTGCTTATCTCTGTTATAAAATTTACACATTTGGGATGGATAATGATTTCATAGTCTTGGATAAAATCAATGCCGTTGTTTATACTATCCTTGCCCTTGCGCGCTGCTCTGATTGATAATCCTAAATGTCTAAGCCTATCAATCGATTTTGGCTCAGCTGAATCGGCTGTGATGCGCTCTTTGCGGTATCCCATTTGAGTGATCTTATCTGCTATAGCCTCGTTTGACATGCCTCGCTGATACATCTCATCAAACACATATATCTTTTTGTGTTTCTGATCCAGTAACCCACACCAAAGAGCTGACGGATCATTCGTATAACCGAAGTCCAATCCGAAAAAGGATCTGATACCCTCAATTGCTTTAATTGATTCAAGCTCAAAGGCTTTCTCTTGCCAATTTTCATAAACCAGACCATCAACAATACCCCAATCACCAAGACCGGCTACTTGATACCGGCGGGGATTGCGGATTTTCATATCCTCAAACATTTTTAAGTCCGATTCATCGAGCCATTCATTGCAAAGATAGTTTGTTGTTTTGGCTAATATATCCGGATCAGGGACATCAAAAAAACGCTTCTTCAGCCAATGGTGTTCGTTCCACGGGTTAAAAGTAAGCGTTATTTGTTTAAATAATCCATCCGGGACCTGACCACGGATAGATTCATCAAGGATATTAAAATCATCCTCTTTTGTGATTTCATAGGCTTCCTCGATCCAAAGCCAACATAATGCCCCAACATCGACTGTGATCGATGTTACTTTCAGCGGATCATCCAACCCCCGAAAATATATTTTCTGCCCTGTGTCAGCATTGTATATTTCCAAAGGAGATTCCTTGCAGATCCAAATATTTTCCAATCCTAAACGATTTATAGCCCACTTTAATTCCGTAAAGCAAGAATCTTTAAGGGTCCTGAAGGTTTTTCTGATGACTAAAAGATTAGCCTCTTTGTACTTCTTGTTTGACAGCTTAGCAATAAACCATAAAGCAGTAGTTTTTGACTTCTTACTTGCCCTTGATCCTTTGCATACACGGTAGCGCCCTTTAAAATGCCAAAAATCACCGTAGCCTTTGCCAACAAAATCACGCATTTTTAAAACGGTATCATTCTTCAATATCATCTACTATCACGACCCTTGTCGCACCCTCTAGGTTGATTTTATCGGTAAATATGCCATATCTCTTGCCAAGTAATTCCGCTGCTTTTAGTTTTTCTTTTTCATCGGGCGCTTTTGTAATTCTGCGGGCTGAGCTGCAACCATCACCTTCACCTTCAACCACAACTATTTCTGCTTCGCTCTGCCCCCTGATCACGGATGTCAAATACTCCATGATCTCTTTAGCATCTGCAATCTTGGCATCTTCAAGTTCCTTCATTCGAGCATCAATATAATTTCTAACAGTAGTATTTTGCAGTATTTTTTGTGCATTAGTATTAGCATACTTGGCTTTATATCCTGCTCTGATTGCGGCCTGTGTAGCATTACAATCAATTAAGTATTCATCACAGAACCGCTTGCGTTTAGCTGATAGCTCCACAGGCTCACCACCTTGTATTATTAATTTGATACGTCAACAGGCCCCACCCTACCCAAAAACTTGACGTACACACCGCCCACAAAGAAAACAACCTACCGTTTTCGGCCGGCAG
>CAYRML010000065.1:0-7976 GCA_964425485.1 uncultured Peptococcaceae bacterium
CTTACAGAACCTACATCAACACCTAAAAAAGCATTCACTTTTTTGGCCTCCTCAACAAAATGAATAAATAAAGATGAAATTATCACCAAATCATTATATCAAAAAACCCTGCGGGTGTCGCACTTTTATCATTATATTTTTGTTGACATGTCAAAGATGTTAGGGTAAAATTCAAAACGTTGAAATGTGGCGCGTTGGAGAAGCGGCTTAACTCACCAGCCTTTCACGCTGGCATTCAGGGGTTCGAATCCCCTACGAGTCACCAACGGGGCCGCCTTGAGGTGGCCTCTTTTTCTTTGCGGGTGTAGCTCAGTGGCAGAGCGCTGGCTTCCCAAGCCAGTCATGTGGGTTCTATTCCCATCACCCGCTCCAAAAAAAGCCGGTCCTTGTTCACAAGGACCGGCTTTTTTTGGAGCGGGAACTTTATTATCCGTAAGATCCGAGCAAAAAGCGAAATGGTTGTTGACTACTAAATGCTTTACTGTATAAATACAAAAAGACAGACCGGGGAAAATACAATATGTTTTTATTCTTTCTATTGCAATTTTTATGCATTTTTCGACTCTTTTTTTATGAGGCGATGGCTAATTTTTATAAGTTGAAAGATAAAAAATTTAAATTCATAATTGCAGCTAGAGTCTTCGATTTTTTATAATAATACATAAATATTAGTCAAAAAAGTTGCCAAACGATTAATATTATGCTATAATCAAACACATAAACGGTTCTGAAAATTAATTTTTGGCAACCATAAAATGCAAAAAAGTGGTGTATTAATGAATAAAATTACAGAAAAAAATGATATGTCTATACAGACAGTCAGCTCTTCTGTGTTGGCTAAACGAACTGGGCGAAAGTTTTCGCCGAAGAAAAAAAATAAAAAATTTCTCATCATTTTGGTTGCTACTCTATGTATAGTTGGTGCTTTATTCGGTGGAACAAAATTGGTCAGTGCCAATAACAGTGTTTATTGTATTACCGCTGATGGGCAGCCAGTAGTGGCTTTGAGTACTCAGGATGATGCCTATGCTACCGTGGATCAATATCTAAGCGAGCAAGGTAAGTCTCTTGGTCTTGATGTTTCAACCAAGGAGGCTTTAGATATTGAAAAATTACAAAAAGATACATATGAGCCTGTATCTATTGAAGAGGCTGTTAATCTTTTAAGGGCAAATGTTACTCCGGTGGTGCAGGCAGCATCTTTGAAAATTGATGATTCACAAGAATTATTTTTAGCCAATGAGGAAGATGCTAAACAGGCTATAGAGTCTGCAAAAGCTTATTATATTAACGCAGGAGATAAAGTTCTAGATGCTAAATTAAGGGAATCTGTTGCTATATGCAAAGTAACAGCTGATGCCAAGAACATAATTAGCCCGGAAATCGCCGCTAATATGCTGTTGTTTGGTTCCCCCCAGAAAAGCATACATAAGATTGAAAGCAGTGACGAGACTTTATGGACTATTGCCAACCAATATGGTATTGATATTGATGTTCTCAAAGCGGCAAATCCTGGATTGACTTCCGATCAGCTTCAGGTTGGTTCTTCCGTGCGTCTTTCCACTGCCTCTCCTATGGTCACGGTAGTTGTGGTCAAAGAGACGGTTAAGACTGCCGCCTTGCCTTTCCAGGTGGAAACCAAGACCAATTCTTCCTTGTTACGTGGTACCACTAAGACTATTACTGAAGGTCAATACGGCGCAGAAGAAGTGACTTTAAAGGTTATCGAAACCAATGGCTGCCAGACCAGCCAGGAACGTATTTCTTCCGTAACCACAGTTGAGCCGGTCAATAAAGTGGTAGCAAAAGGTACGAAGATGACCGTAGCCTCCCGTGGTAGCGGCAACGGCGGCACCGTGGGGTGGCCTCTGTCCGGTAATATCACCTCTCGTTTTGGTAGTCGCAGCTTGGGCTATCATACCGGTATTGATATTAATGGCGAAACCGGTGATACTATTGTTGCTGCCGAATCCGGTAAAGTTATTTACGCCGCTTACAATGGTTCTTACGGTAATATTGTGAAAATAGATCATGGTGACGGCTTGCAAACTTGGTATGCTCATTGCAATTCTTTCTATGTATCTTCTGGCGATAGCGTTTCCAAAGGCCAGGCAATTGCCACTGTTGGTTCTACTGGACGCAGTACCGGTTCTCACTTGCATTTTGAGGTGCGTATCAATGGTGCGGCTTATAATCCTTTAAATTATTTGCCTTGATTTTACTTAAAAAATAAAATAATAATAAAAAACCGCACTTAAAAGTGCGGTTTTTTATTATTATTTTATTCTGGCTGGGGTGCATCTACTGGGCAGACTTCGGCGCAAGCGCCGCAATCTATACATATGCTGGCATCTATTACATATTTACTGTCGGAATCGGAAATGCAATTGACTGGGCATTCGTCAACGCAGGCACCGCAGGAAATACAATCGTCGGTAATTTTATAGGCCATGTTATTACCTCCTTTGAAATTTATTTTGCACAGGTTTGTTCCACCTATACCAAATTGATCTAATTTTTGCTTATGCTTTCAATGCAGGCGGTTACTTCCTGCATATTACCATGCTCTGTCATGGTAAAAGTGATCTGCCCTTCTTTGATCTGGGCGACTGCATCGTTAATACCATGCAGAGCATTGAGGGCTGTTTGTAATTTTTGTACTTTATCAGCATCATCAGCATAAGACAATGGCAAAGCAATCGATATATGTTGATGGTTCTGACAACCACAGTGGTCGCACATTGGCAAGACCTCCTTTGTCTTTTTGCTTAATACCATATTATCATATCTGTCAAGCCTTTTCTATGCATATAATTAATATTTTTTATTTATTTTATGGCTATGAAATTATAAATTAAAGAGGGAAAACATCTTCACAAAGAGAAATAATCATAAAAATTTTTGAGGAGAAAAGCATGGAATTTACAACATTAATGAGTGGCTCCGCCGGTAATTGTACATATATTCGCGGTGGAAATACCAAAATATTAGTAGATATGGGCTGTTCTTTACGTTACCTGGAAAAAGCATTGGCGCAAATCGGCGTTAATTTATGCGATATAGATGCTATTTTTATCAGCCATGAACATATTGATCATATACGTGGTGTGCCGACCTGTTCTTCTCGTTATGATATTCCGGTTTTTGCTTCCCGTCTGACTTGGCAAAGCCTGCCCTTTTATCAAGATTTTGCACCTCATAAAAGACATGAATTTATTTATGATATGCAATTAGGCGATCTGGATATCCAATTTTTTAAAACCTGGCATGATGCTGTGCAGCCGGTGGGCATGGTTTTTGACCATAAGGGTAAGAAAGTTGCTATGGCTACGGATACCGGGCAGGTCAGCCCGACTATGATAAAGTCTTTAAGCGGTTGTGACGGCTTAATCTTGGAGGCGAATCATAGCCAAAAGATGTTGGCCACCGGTCCGTATCCCTATTTTCTTAAAAAGCGCATAGCCAGTGAAAAAGGGCATCTATCCAATCAGCAAAGCGCAGCGGCCTTGGCCCAAATCATAACTGCCAAAACACAGGCCGTGCTTTTAGCCCATCTTAGCGAAGTCAATAACAATGCAAAAATTGCGATGCAAGAGGTCAAAAGGGAATTGCAAAGATTTAATTTTAGTTATTCCTGTCCAATTATAGCGGCAAGCAACAGAGTTGTTTCCCCTATAATCAATATAATTTAATCAATGTAACTTAAGATAAATCTTTAAGGAGGTAATTATGAGCTATTTTCAAGACAGAAGAAGATCCGGCGGCTTTGTGGCTTTGATTATTATTTTAATGATTGTGGCGGCGGTGCTGGGTGGTTTATTTTCCATATATCTGGCTACAAATTTCGGCATGTTGGGGCAAGCGGAGGGCCAGACACATCAAAGCGGTGACGGCGGAAATCAATTGGCTAATATAATATCCTGGGATACCGAAACATCGCAGGTCAGTGCTGTGGCTGAAAAAGTTTCCGATGCCGTTGTCGGTGTCACAAATATCGCCGCGGCCAATAGTTTTCGTTATGGTGCTATGGATATGGAGCAGGGCGCCGGCTCCGGCGTGATAATTTCCGATGATGGCTATATCGTGACCAATAATCATGTGGTCAGCGGAGCAAAAAAACTGATAGTAAGCCTGGCTGATGGGCGAGAGCTGGAGGCAAAACTGATAGCTGCGGACTCTATTACGGACTTGGCCGTGATTAAAATCGAGGCCAATGATCTGACCGCTATTGAGTTTGGCGATTCTGGCCAAGTGCTGGTTGGTGAGCTGGCAATTGCTATTGGTAATCCAGGGGGCGAACTTTTTGCCCGTTCCGTTACGGCCGGTGTCGTTAGCGGCTTGAATCGCATAATTATGACCAACGAAGGACAGCAATCAAGCCTTATCCAGACTGATGCCGCTATCAACCCCGGCAATTCCGGCGGGGCATTGGTTAATGGCAAAGGAGAATTGATAGGTATAAATACAGTAAAAATATCCAGTACGGAATACGAAGGCATGGGATTTGCTATTCCCAGTAACACGGTCAGAGACATTACTAATGATCTTATCCAATATCAAAAGGTTATCAGGCCGGCCTTGGGTGTGGCTATTGTTGGCTATATAACGGAACAGGATGCTGAATATTATGGTTTCTCCGTTGATTATGGGGTCATGGTTGTACCAACCGCCGGCGGCCAGGCCCAAAAAGCCGGCATGAAGGCCTATGATATTATTATCGCCGTTGACGGCCAAAAGGTTGAGGACAGTATCCAGCTGCAAGAACTTATTTTCTCCAAAAAGGTAGGCGAGCAGGTTACCGTTACTGTTGTCAGAGACAATGCACAAAAAGACTATACCGTGACACTGGGTGAACTATCATGATGCAGATCACAATCTTGGCCATTGGTAAAATCAAAGAAAATTACCTGCGAGACGGGCTTGCCGAATATCTCAAACGTTTGACCTCTTTTGCAAAAGTCAAAATATATGAGTTGGAGGAGGAAAGGGCCGCAGCCGATCCTTCTCCCGCCCAGATTGAGCAAATTAAAAAGGCAGAGGGCCGCCGGATTTTGGCGGCCCTGCCCAAGGATTGTTATCATATAGCATTGGATATGCGCGGGAAAAATCTTTCTTCCGGGCAATTGGCAAAGCATATCGAGAAATTAGCCTTAGATGGAAAAAGCCAATTGGCTTTTTCCATTGGCGGTTCTTTTGGTTTGGCCAAAAATATTGTCGATTATGCGGATTTTTTATTATCTTTTGGCCACATGACTTTCCCTCATCAATTGATGCGCTTGATCCTGTTAGAACAGATATATCGAGCTTTTAAGATGAATTCAGGCCAAATATACCATAAATAGAGCACTAAACATTGCACTTTATTTTCAAAGAAAAAAAATATATATATTCTATATTTAGCAGGAAAATAAAAGAAGCATGTTGAATAAATACTATATGTAGGCAGTATGAAGAATCTGTGCTGGAGGAGGAAAATATATTGATGCGACAATATTCTGCTTTTGCCATTGCCGGGTTAGCTTCCTTTATGTTTTGGGTAATAGATGCTGCCATCTTATCTTTTTCTCATGATTTGACATTATCCGCGGCCATGGCCGCCGGTGCGCCTGCATTTCATCTGGTCTTAAGACTGGTTATAGCGGCGTTTTTTGTTTATTTGGCCTGGCGCTATTATTGCTGCCAAAGCGGCCGGCCTCTGCGCTTTGATATATTTGCTTTTTTTACTCAGATACAAGATCCAAGATGTTTTTGCGGTCATGCTACAAGCAATCTGCAATCGGAACGTGTCCTTTATCACAGCATGCGTTTGGCTAATTATTTTAAAATGAATAACGAAGATCGCGACACTTTGCGTTTGTTCTGCTATTGTTATGATATTGGCCAAATCTCTGTTCCTTCGGCATTGCTGGAAAAACCCAAAGAACTTACAGATACAGAACGTTCTATCTGGGACAGGCATATCCAAATAGGAGTGGAAATAGTACAATCTATTCCAGAACTGGCCAAAACTGCTCCTTTGCTGCGTTGCTATGGCGAATATTATAATGGCGGCGGTGTACTGGGTTTAAAAGGTGAAGATATTCCTTTAGCCTGCCGCATTTTTACCGTAGCCTGGTTATATGATAATATGCTTCATCCCGTCGGCATGGTTCGTCCCATGGTCAGCTATGAGGCTCTGGAAGAATTGATGCATTATGCCCATACTGTGATCGATCCGCAGGTATTGGAGGCTTTTATCAAAATTATGGGCGCAAGAAGCCTTTTCTCCGTCCGGCTTGTGCGCAAACAAGCCGTTCCCATGCGTAAAATAGCCTCATAAAGTCGTATATATTTGTGTATACTAATTGAGCATAGTTTGCTATGCTCGTTTTTTATTGCCACTTATATCAGCCCGGTGTATAATAAAACAAAGTGTATTTGGTGGTTTTTATGTCGCAATATGGACTTTTTGATATTATCGGACCTATAATGGTTGGCCCTTCCAGTTCGCATACGGCGGGTGCAGCTCGCTTGGGTTTTTTGGCGGGCAAAATGGCTCCCGGCCCTATTGAAGAAGTAAACTTTCGTCTGCATGGTTCTTTTGCCGAAACTGGCAGTGGCCATGGCACCGATAAGGCTCTTTTGGCCGGGGTTATGGGGCTTAAGCCGGCTGATGAGCATATCCGGGAGGCCTTTGCTTTGGCCCGGCAAAGAGGGCTGCGCTATAGCTTTCAGGCCGTCGACTTGGGGGATATGCATCCCAACAGCACGGAGATTACTATGAGCGGCACTTGGGGCCAAATGCAGGTGTTAGGATCTTCTATCGGCGGCGGCGCCGTGCGCATTATAAAAATTGATGGCCAGGAAGTAGATTTTTCCGGTGATTATCCCACTTTGATCACTTTGCATGAGGATAGGCCGGGTATTGTGGCCGCTGTCACGGAAATAATAGCCCAAAAAGGCTATAATGTGGCAACTTTAAAACTATTCCGGCAAGCTCGTTTTAATGAGGCCATGATGGTGCTGGAAACGGATGAGCCTATTTCTGCGGACGCGGTGCAGGCTATTGCTGATTTATCTTTTGTGCATAAAGTCATGTTTTTGCCGGCAGTGGAGCTGTAGGCTAGAGGAGGATATATGATATTTGCCAGCGGACAGGATTTATTATCTTTGACTAAAAAATATTCTTTGCCTATTCATGAAATCATGCTGCGAAGAGAAATGGCGGAGAGCTTGCAGTCTAAAGCCGAGATAGAAGAGAAACTGCGCCTGGCTCTGGATGTGATGCGCCATAGCGTGACCGCGCCTTTGCAGCAGAGTGAAAAATACCGGGGGCAGATTATCGGCGGAGAGGCCCGGCAGCTGTGGAGCAGATTGCAGCAACAATCTTTATGCGGGGAAAAGATGGCAGGTGCAATTGCCTATGCTTTAGCTGCCTCGGAGGTTAATGCTTCCATGGGCAAAATTGTCGCTGCTCCGACGGCTGGGGCCTGCGGAGTTTTGCCTGCTCTGCTTTTCACTTTAGAAAAAGCGGAGAATTTACCGGAAAAAGACCTTATCAATGGATTGCTGACAGCCGCCGCACTGGGCATTATCTATGCCAATAAAGCAACTATTTCCGGAGCTGTAGGGGGTTGTCAGGCAGAAGTAGGCGTGGCCTCGTCTATGGCGGCCGCTGCTGCTATAGAAATGATGGGCGGCCAGCCACAGATGGCTTTGGACGCGGCCTCAATTGCCATGGCTAATCTGTTGGGCCTGGTGTGCGATCCTATTGCCGGCCTGGTAGAAAGCCCTTGCAATACTCGCAATGCCTTGGGGGTGGCCAATGCTTTGCTTTCTGCCGATATTGTTTTGGCCGGCATCAAAGCTGTTGTTCCTTTTGACGAAACAGTGGAGGCCATGTATCGAGTAGGCCGTAATCTGCCGCCTTCTTTAAAAGAGACCTCTCTGGGCGGTATAGCTGTAACGCCTACGGCCATGGCCTATAAAGAAAAAAT
>CAYRML010000066.1:0-7927 GCA_964425485.1 uncultured Peptococcaceae bacterium
CTTTAACATAAAGGAAAAATAAGGTACATTAAGGTACATTTTAACCCTGAGTTTGTTTATGCTTGGTGTTGCGGCAAATCACCATGACTTTACCGCGTCTTTTGATAATTTTACATTTTTCACAGATGGGTTTAACAGATGCTCTGACTTTCATACCCAATCCTCCTTTGCTTTTATCAAGCGAAAGTCAAATTTTGACTTCTGAAACTTTTATTTGTAGCGATAAATTATTCTCCCCCTGCTAAGATCATATGGGCATAATTCAACTGTCACCTTATCTCCAGGCAGGATACGGATATAATTGGTGCGTATCTTACCGGAAATATGGGCCAAAACCTTATGTCCGTTGGCCAATTCGACCTTGAACATCGCATTGGGCAATGGCTCTACTACAGTGCCATCGATTTCGATTCCGTCTTGTTTAGACATATTTTGACCTCCTTGTCATTGCCTCTTCCCTGGTAACTTTTCAGTCAGCCAGCAGAACGGACATAGCCTCCCTTATATCTTCATTCGTGACGGGTTGCCCATTTGTCAGCATATCAGCAAGGTCAGCCGCTACCTTGTTGATATGTTGCAAATGACGGCGGTTTTTCTTCTTCGGCTTCTCGATAGGCCTTTCTCGGCCATCAACTAGCCAAATAAAACCATCCTCCAAAGCATAGACCAGATAAAACTCTCCCTGATCACGTCCTTGCTTAGACCTGACTAATTGCCCCAGACTTAAAGATGTTTTGCTTTTGATATCCTCCGGGCAATTAAGACTATTAAGTTGTTCATTTTGTATCTTCATTTATCCACCCATGGGTATGACTTTAAAAGCCATGTCTAAGTCACAAACAACCAGCCAATAGCTATTCATCCAAGGTTATGCCTCAAGACTCGTCACTTGATTTTAACTCCAATCTTGACCTAAAGCCTTGCCTAATTCAAGCATAACAGCATTGATAGGTTGATCGCCATCAACAGTATGCAAGATATTTTTAGCTTCATAATAGGCAATGAGAGGCGCCGTTTGTTCTTCATATATGCTCAAACGATTCTTGACTGTTTCTTCTTTATCATCACTGCGTTGATATAGTTCTCCTCCGCAAGCATCGCAAACATCTTCTTCGCTGGGAGGATTATAGAGCAGATGATAAATATTACCGCATTTGCGGCACATTCTTCTGCCGGTCAAACGAGTGATCAGCTTATCCAAAGGCACGTTGATATTTAAGACAGCAGTCAGACCGTCTCTCATTTCCGCCAATAATTCATCTAATGCTTCAGCCTGTTTTACTGTACGTGGAAAGCCATCCAGCACAAAGCCTTCTTTGCAATCAGGTTGGCTTATGCGATCCTTGATGATGCCGATAGTGATTTCATCAGGAACCAAAAGGCCTTTGTCCATATAAGATTTTGCTTCTGTTCCTAAGGGAGTGCCGGAGCTGATAGCAGCTCTAAACATATCTCCGGTAGAAATATGGGGCAAAAACAGCTTTTTGACCAAAACCTCTGCTTGTGTGCCTTTGCCGGCACCGGGAGGTCCTAATAAAACTATTTTCATATGCATCCTCCTGCACTATTTCATAAATCCTTGATAATGCCGCATCAAAAGCTGGGACTCCATTTGTTTCATGGTATCCAAAGCCACACCGACGGCAATCAATAAGGATGTACCACCAAAGTAAAAATTCAATCCTGTAACACCCATAGCAATACTGGGCAGCAAAGCAATAAAGGCCAGGAAAAGACCTCCGGCAAAAGTAACGCGAGAAAGAACTTTATCCAAATAATCTACGGTAGGTTTACCCGGTCGCAAGCCAGGAATAAATCCGCCATATTTTTTCAGATTATCAGCTATATCCGGCACATTAAATGTTACCGCAGTATAAAAGTAGGTAAAGGCCAATATTAAAAGGGCATAACAAACCATGTATACCGGATGTTGGAAGCCAAATATATTAGCTATAAAAGCGGCTACAACATTTGATTCCGCAAACATGCTTGCAATCAGGGACGGCAAAGTCAGAATAGCCATGGCAAAGATGATAGGGATAACGCCGGCCTGGTTGATTTTCATAGGGATATAAGTGCTCTGACCGCCATACATCTTGCGACCGACAACTCTCTTGGCATACTGTACCGGTATTCGCCTCTGTCCTTCCTGGACTGCGACTATGCCGGCAATAACTGCCAAGGCTATTACTACAAAGATAATAACTGTCGCCAGAGAAGCTTCACCTGTTTGCACATACTGAACCATAGAAGAGATCTGGGAAGGCAAACTGACCACGATACCGGCAAAGATAATCAAAGATATACCGTTGCCTATACCTTTATCCGTAATCAATTCACCCAACCACATCAAAAATACAGTACCGGCAGTTAAAGTCATCGCTACCAAAAAGACATGGCCAATGCTGGGATCCAAAAAGGCGCTTCTGAGATAAAATGACATAGCCAAAGCTTGGGCAAATCCTAAGAGTACAGTGCCATAGCGCGTGATCTGCATCATTTTTTTGCGTCCTTCCGGACCTTCTTTTGACAGTTTTTCAAAATACGGCACAACCATAGTCAACAAATTGAGAATGATTGAAGCATTGATGTAGGGGATGATACCCATAGCAAAAACCGTAAATTGTTTTAAAGAACCACCGGAAATAATATCAACAAAGCCAAAAATGGAAGAGCTGAGTAAACTTTGAATAATAGCCGTATCAATACCAGGTACGGGTATATGCGCTCCAACTCTAAAAACAACAAGCATCAATGCAGTAAAGATGATCTTTTTGCGCAATTCCGCAACTTTCCACGCATTAATAAATACTGATAGCATTAGATCACCTCAACCTTCCCACCCAAGGCAGTAATCTTTTCTGCTGCACCTTTGGTTGTCGGTACTTGTACGGTAAGTTTTTTAGTAATTTCACCATTGGATAAAATTTTGACCCCGTCCTTGATATTTTTAACAAGACCGGATGTAATCAGCATATCTTCTGTAACAACGGTACCATCATCAAATATATTTAATGCTTCCAGGCTCACTTCGGCAATTTCTTTAGAGAAAATATTTGTAAATCCTCTCTTAGGCAGACGTCTATGCAAAGGCATTTGGCCGCCTTCAAATCCGGGGCGCACTCCGCCGCCGGAACGGGAATTTTGACCGTTGAACCCTCTGCTGGATGTTTTGCCACAGCCAGAACCAGTACCACGACCAACCCTGACAGTTTTCTTGCGGGAACCGGGAGCAGGCGATAGTTGATTGAGTTTCATTCTCACACCTCCCAACTTTTTATTTTGCTTCTTCAAATGCTTCTACTTTAACCAAATGAGCCACTTTATGAGTTTTGCCCAGAATATCAGGAGTGTCTTCCTGAACCACGCTGGAATTAAGCTTTCTCAGCCCTAGGGATACTAAAACTGCTTTTTGATTTTTATTATAGCCGATTGGGCTTTTGGTTAAGGTTATTTTAATTTTCGCCATGTTCTTTCCCCCTAACCCAAAATCTTTTCCGGAGCCAAGCCTCTCAAGCGGCTTACTTCTTCAACGGTTTTCATGGATTGCAAACCTTGCATGGTAGCACGAACCATATTAATAGGATTGTTGGATCCCAAAGATTTAGTCAGGATATTCTTTACTCCTGCCAATTCCAATACGGCACGCACAGGGCCGCCGGAGATAACACCGGTACCTTCTGCAGCAGGTTTCAACATAACTTTACCTGCGCCATAGCGTCCAACCACAGCATGAGGAACAGTGCCATTGATAACGGGAACATGTATCATGTTCTTTTTGGCATCTTCCACGCCTTTTCTGATAGCTTCGGGGACTTCCCCGGCCTTACCTAATCCGGCGCCGATATTACCATTACCATCACCAACTACCACCAAGGCGCTGAAGCTGAAGCGACGACCGCCCTTGACCACTTTGGCCACACGGTTGATATTAACGACTCTTTCTGTTAATTCTAAACTGCCAGCATCTATTCTTGCCATTGATTACCCTCCTTCGCTTAAAACTCCAGGCCACCTTCTCTGGCGCCGTCAGCCAAAGCTGCGATTCTGCCATGATAGAGAAGTCCGCCACGGTCAAATACTACTTTGGTGATATTATTGTCTTTGGCTTTTTGAGCCAAGAGCAAACCAACTTGTTTAGCCACTTCCTTATTGCCACCATAAGTGCCTTTTAAAGAAGCGTCCAAAGTGGATGCTGCCGCCAATGTCACACCTTTATTATCATCGATAATCTGAGCATAGATATGTTTGGCACTGCGGAAAACCGCCAAGCGGGGGCATTCAGCCGTACCAAAAATATTTTTGCGGATACGATAATGTTTTTTTGCTCTGATAGCTTTTCTGTTAAGTTTTTTAAACATCGTTTCACTTCCTTCCAAACCACTCCGAAGGATTATATCCCTTCTTTATCTGTGGTTTAACTAAAAAGAATGTTTATTTTGCGCCGCTCTTACCGGCTTTACGCTTCACATATTCACCGGCATAACGTATACCTTTACCTTTATATGGTTCGGGCGGGCGAACGCTTCTGATATTGGACGCAAAAGCACCAACTTTTTCTTTATCTATACCTTTAACACTGATTTTTGTGGGAGCCGGAACCTCGACCTGAAGATCAGCGCCGGGATCCATTTCCACCGGATGGGAATAACCTACTTGCAAAGCCAATTTATTGCCTTGCATAGAGGCACGATAACCAACACCCACTAATTCCAAATCTTTTTTAAAGCCTTCAGTAACTCCAACCACCATATTATAAAGCAATGCTCTGGTCAGCCCATGCAAAGAACGATATTGAGGATCATCACTGCTACGGGTCACGGTCAGCACATTATCATCCAAGGAAATGGTGATTTCCGGAGAAAATTCCCTTTTCAAAGTGCCTTTAGGACCTTTGACTTCTACAGCATTGCCTTCCATGGTCAAGGTCACGCCGGCCGGAACTTCTATAGGCATTTTGCCAATTCTCGACATATTTACACCTCCTATAAGCTTTGACCGATTACCAGATATAGCAGAGAACTTCTCCGCCGAATCCCTGTTTTCTGGCCATTTTATCAGTCATAAGACCGGCTGAAGTAGAAATAATAGCTATACCCAAGCCACCTAAAACTTTGGGCAGCTCATCTTTTCTGGCATAAACACGCAATCCCGGACGGGATATTCTTTTCAGACCAGTGATAACCTTTTCTTTATTATTGCCATATTTCAGATACAAACGGACTATACCCTGTTTGCCATCTTCAATATATTCCACATCTTTTATGAAGCCTTCTTCTTTCAGAATATTAGCCATACCAATTTTGGTTTTGGAAGCGGGGATTTCCACTTTATCCATATAAACCGTATTGGCGTTTCTGATTCTGGTTAAGAAATCGGCGATAGGATCAGTAACAACCATTTAATAAAAACCTCCTTCCGTCAACACCCATGCTTACCAACTGGATTTAGTAATGCCGGGGATCTCTCCTTTATAGGCCAGCTCACGGAAGCAAATACGGCAAATACCGAATTTGCGCATATAAGCATGGGGCCTGCCGCAAATGCTGCAGCGGTTATATCCTCTAACGCTGTACTTGGGTGTGCGTTTTTGCTTTATCAACATAGACGTTTTAGCCATGATTTCCCTCCTCTTTAATTTCCTCGGGACCATTTATCAGCAAACGGCATGCCCATAAGACTCAAAAGCTCACGGCATTCTTCGTCGTTTTTGGCTGAAGTCACAAAGTTAACTTCCAAGCCCCGAAGTTTATCGATTTTATCATATTCGATTTCCGGGAAGATCAGTTGTTCCTTAAGACCCAAAGTGTAATTGCCGCGACCATCAAAGGCTTTTGGCGATACCCCTTTAAAGTCACGCACCCGAGGGATGGCTGCCGAAATCAGCTTATCAACGAATTCATACATTCTGTCGCCTCTTAAAGTCACTTTACAACCGATGGACATTCCTTGACGCAGCTTAAAAGCAGCAATGGACTTTTTGGCCTTGGTGATGATGGGCTTTTGCCCGGAAATAGCGGTTAAATCCACTACAGCAGAATCCAAAGCTTTGGGGTTTTGGATTGCTTCGCCCATACCCATATTGATAACGATTTTCTCCAATTTGGGTATTTCCATAACATTTTTATAGGCAAATTTTTCCTGCATTTGCGGACGAATTTCGCTTAAATATTTATCTTTTAGTCTTGCCACAAAAATTCCTCCTTCCCTCTTTATTTATCTAATGATGAACCGCAATTATTACATTTGCGTTGCTTCGAACCATCCGCAGCAACCTCTTTGTTAACGCGCACTGCCTTATTACAATTAGAGCAGAACACCATCACATTAGAAGCATCTATTGCCGCTTCCTTCTTGACGATACCGCCTTGCGGAGAGGCCTGGGTTGGTTTTGTATGGCGGCTGACTATATTGACCTTATCAACATAGACACGGCCTGTTTTTGGATCGGTAGAAATGACTTTTCCTTTTTTACCAGCATCTTTACCGGTGATCACAACTACCGTATCGCCTTTTTTAATGTTCATTTTTTTTGCTTTTACTATTTCCCTTGCCATTTTTTCACCTCCGCCTTACAGCACTTCCGGAGCAAGTGAGATGATTTTCATAAAATCTTTATCTCTCAATTCTCTGGCTACCGGTCCGAATATACGAGTACCTCTCGGTTGTCCAGCATCATTGATAATAACGCCGGAATTTTCGTCAAAGCGAATATAGGAACCGTCGGGACGACGGATTTCTTTAGCAGTACGGACCACGACAGCCTTTACTACATCACCTTTTTTGACAACACCACCAGGAGAGGCTTCTTTGACGGCGCAAATAATAATATCGCCGACGGTGGCATATTTGCGGCGAGAGCCGCCTAACACTTTAATACAAAGCAGTTCCTTGGCGCCGGTGTTATCCCCAACTTTCAATCTGGTTTCGGCTTGAATCACAGAACCGCCCCCCTTTCTTGATCACTTTTGTTTAGACAATAGGTGCCTTCTCAAGGATAGATTCCAATCTCCAACATTTATCTTTAGAAAGAGGTCTTGTTTCCTTAATCAGAACTTTATCTCCTATTTTAGCCTCATTCTTTTCATCATGTACTTTAAACTTCTTGCTGGTACGGATGATTTTACCATAGAGAGGATGACGGTCCTTATTTTCCACCCTTACCACGATAGTTTTTTCCATTTTATCGCTGGAAACGATACCGATGCGGCTTTTACGAGAATTTCTTTCAACCAATTACAGTTCCTCCTTTCCCGACATCGACCCAAAGAGAATTATTCTGCTTGTTCAAGCTCTCTTTGGCGGATAATAGTTTTTATTCTGGCCATATCTTTTTTTACGGCTTTGATAGACATTGGATTATCCAATTGCCCGGTAGCCAAACGAAAACGCAGATTGAAAAGCTCTGCTTTCAGATCTTTTTCTTTTGATATAAGCTCTTGGCTGGTGAGCTCACGGATCTCTTTAGTTTTCATTTGCTTCACCACCTGTTTCTTCTCGTTTCACAAACTTGGCTCTTATCGGCAGTTTGTGTTGGGCCAGACGGATAGCTTCTCTGGCCAATTCTTCAGGCACGCCGGCAATTTCAAACATGATTTTACCTGGTTTTACAACTGCCACCCAGTATTCCGGAGAACCTTTACCACTACCCATACGGGTTTCAGCAGGTTTTTCAGTGACCGGTTTATGAGGGAACAGTTTGATCCAAACCTGACCGCCACGTTTGATATAACGGGTCATAGCGATACGAGCAGCTTCGATCTGACGGCTGGTGATCCAACCGCATTCCAATGCCTGCATGCCATATTCACCATAAGCAACATAATTGCCTTTATGGGCTGCGCCTTTCATACGACCGCGGTGTTGGCGGCGATATTTAACTCTTTTTGGTAACAACATTTTATTCGCCCTCCTCCACAGCTTTAAT
>CAYRML010000067.1:0-7690 GCA_964425485.1 uncultured Peptococcaceae bacterium
TTTATCTACTTTATTTCTTATATAATAGTGCTTGATATTTGGGTCAGCGGTTTTTCTGGCTTCCATTTCAAATTGGTTGAGAGAAGAGATGAAAGCGGAAAGCTTTGGGCAGCAATAATTTCTGGAATCGAAATCAGGATAACGTTTACCCAGCCTTTTCCCCACTTCTCCTAAAAACACCCAGCCGTCTTCATCAGAGCTTTCCATAATGACGGTTTTGATGAATTCTATCAGCTCTTCTTTGGAAGTGGCTAGTCCTTCCGGAGTTGTCCCTTGGATAGCTGCCTTGGCTGCTTGTTGATGCGTGTGGGAAGGCACCGATGCCAAGACTTCAAGATATTTGAATTGCTCACAAGCCGATTTGAAAGGCGTTGGTGTCTTTTTTTCGCCCATGCCTATGACGAACATGCCGGCTTCTCTCAAGCGGGCCGCCAGCTTAGTAAAATCACTGTCGCTGGAAACAATGCAGAAGCCGTCTACATTCCCGGAATAGAGAATATCCATAGCATCAATTATAAGTGCGGAATCCGTGGCGTTTTTCCCGGTGGTATAGCTGTATTGCTGAATGGGGGTTATAGAATAATCAAGCAGGACGGCTTTCCATGAGGATAAGGCGGGTTTTGTCCAATCGCCATAGATGCGTTTATATGTAGCTGTACCATAATTTGATATCTCATCAAAAATATGCTTGATATATTTTTCTGATACATTATCAGCATCGATCAAAACAGCTATTTTTCTATCCATTTCCATTTTTCTGTCCTCCATATTATCCTCTCGGTTTTATAAACGTTCGGCCAGATTGGTGGCGCTTTTTTCAATACGTTGCAGATCCTGCTCGCTGGGCAAACCTCTGATATCACCCATTCGGCCCGTGGTGTTACACTCTGCAAATCCTATGAACTCGCTCAGCACATACCAGGTGTCGACAACGGTAAATCCTAAATGTTCAAAGAATTGCCCGCTATACAGACCGACGGGGATAGCTTCTCTTATGCCGGTATGAGGCCCGGAATAAGTGCAGAAAATCAAGGCGTATTTGCCCGGGACTTTCGGTGCATTGATAATAATCTTGCCCTCTTTTTTATAAGCGGAAAATTTATTCTTCATATATTCATCCGCAGGTTTAGGCAAATGCCAATTATAGGAAGGTGCGCCGAAACAAACAAGATCATAATCATAAAAATCAACATCTTCGGCTTCATCCACCTTCATGCTCTCAGCTGCAAATCCTCCGGCAAGCAGGCCCCGCCGAATGCTGTGCGCTACTTTTTCCGTATTACCTGTATTTGACCAATAAATAATAATCGCTTTTTTCATTATATTCCTTATATTCCTTCTTTTCAGCCGCTCGTTCCTTTAGTATGTGTAGATTATAACATAAAAATGATGTATAAAATATACTATAGGCGAAAAGGATGCCTATATTTATTCAATAATAAAATGTTTATTGACATATGTCACTAAAGCTATATAATTAAGTTTAAGAAGAACTTTTTTATAGGGATGTGTTATTGATGGTACGGCCGAGAAAATTGAGAAAAGTATGCTGTCTACCCAATAGTGATCGCTTTGGCCCGCTCAATGTCAAAATTGATCAAAGCGACTCAGTTTTAATGACAGTTGATGAATATGAAACCATACGTCTGATTGATTTGGAAGGTTTTTCTCAGGCGGATTGCGCCAATCAGATGAATATAGCGCGTACAACTGTCCAAAGTATGTATAATGATGCCAGGAAAAAGCTGGCCGAGGCCTTGGTGAATGGTAAAGTGCTTAAAATCAAGGGTGGGGTATACCAGCTTTGCGAAGGCCTTGAAGAGTCCTGCCCCTGCGGGGGTTGCCTTAGACATAGATTGATAAAAGGTTTTCAGGATAATGATAGGCAAACGGATGATAAGTAATTTCTGCAAAGTGGCGGATATTTTAGGAAAACAAGTTTCACCGTATAAATTTTCTGATTATATTATGATCTTGAAGGGCGGCAATAATTATGATAATTGATAATATTTTTGAGTTAGGGAAGCAAGAATTAGCAGGTCAAAAAATCAAAGATGTTATAATTGGCCTCTCGATTATAGCTGTGCAATTAGAGAATGGGGCAATAGGCAGTTCTTATGTCTTACGTGAGGAATTGGCCGGCGGCTGCTCCCTTTTCCCCAAAGGGCTGGAAATGCTTTCTATGGATGCTGTGGAGATGGCCAATTGGGCTGTTACAGATAAAAATGTTATAAAAAGAGCTTTGGGTATTGCGGCCTTAAATGCCGGGGCTGGTGCTCATTTGGATAAAACCGGTAATAAGAAGGAATTTGATTATATGTCTGAAGTCAAAGAGACTGATATTGTTGGCATGATAGGTCATCTGGGTCCGATAATTCGTTCTTTGTATGGAAAAACAAAAGATTTTATTATTTTCGATAAAGGTAAAGAAGGAAATGATATTTGCGCGGATGAAATGCAAAAACAAAAATTACCAACTTGTGATATTATTTTTGTTTCCGGCACCACTTTTATCAACAATACTATCGACGAAGTTTTATCAAGGTGCATTCATGCCAGAGAAATCATATTGATAGGCTCAAGTACGCTTTTATACCCGGCAGCCTACAAAGATTCAAAAATCACCATAATCGCCGGCTCTTTATGGGATAAAAGCAAAAAGGAAGAAATTTTTAAGAGTATATCTTTGGCTGGTGGCATCCATAATTTATCACCGTATATGGAGAAAATTGCCATAAGAGTTTGATAATTACGCCCCAGAGGGAGCCGAGGATGATTTATAGGCCAAGAATTATCATATAAAATGATATAAAAATTTAAACATAGAAATGGTATTATATGTATAAAGATCTTTAATTCATGGATAATGCTATTCTTTATGCTGTTTCTACCAGCCCCAGAAGGGGGTAGCTGAAAAAATAGGTCCCGTCTTGGGTTATTGAGAATTTTGGCATAAAAAATGATGGTCATGCCGGTGATTGGCAGCGTCAGATTACATGCCTTAACTGGGAGAGCCTTGAGAAGGTTAAAAAGCCGATAGCGATGGAGAAGCAACGCCAGCTGATTGGCGCCCAGGTGATGATTGTATTGTGCCGACGGCAGGCTCTTGCGTACTGCCAAAGACGAGTATGGAACAACAGTATGATGATACTTATTGTTTGGATTGGTTTATGTGTTTCCGGAGAGAAAAATAGTATTTTTAAGGGAGGGATCATTTATGCCTGATTTTGGTAATGCTTTTTCTGGGTTGGCAAATGATAGAAAGTTAACCGATCAAGAATTGATCAGAGCCATTAGATTTATGATTGCTGCCGAATATGAGGCCGTCCAATTATATATGCAGCTGGCCGAATCGACCGATAATAAATTGGTAATCGAAGTTTTGACCGATATTGCAGATGAGGAACGTGTTCATGCCGGAGAGTTTTTAAGACTTTTGATGGAGCTTGATCCCGAAGAAAAGAATTTTTACATGGATGGTTATAAAGAAGTTGAGGAGGAAATTGCTAAATTAAAGTTAACTTAAAATATTTTACAAAAACAGCGGCCACGAATGATGGCCGCTGTTTTTGTTTGATAGGATTGAATGTGTATGCGAAAGATTTTCTTTATTCGATATATTCCGCAAAAGGTTTAGTATAGTAAATGGGTTTGGGCATATCCGCGACGGTTTTGAAACCGTAATTAATATTGTTCAAAACATCGGGAATGCGGTTGATGGCGATAATGCTGGTGGTGACTTCGCCACGCATATTAGAGGTGATCATATCAAGATTTGGTTCGCCCTCAATTTGCCATTTGTTGATAGGCATTTCTCCTTCTTCGGTTATCTTCATATACCAGTCGCCGGAAATCAGGATGCCTTCAGCCGTCTCAAGCTCTACATAATCGTTCATGCCTATGATGTCACCTTTATGTAGATGGAGGTCCAGGCAGTCAAGATAGACATCGCCTTTGGCAATAACCGGTTTACGGATGGGGGTCTCTTTGGTAACGGTAAGATGCAGTTCATGCGCTATACAGTACAAAACTTCGGTATAGGCCATTGCTCGTAGGTTTTTCTCTTCAGCCATAGCAGCATTGAAGTCTTCCATTGACCATCCAGCATAAGATTCGTTGGCGACTTCCGGGCCGAATTCTTCTAAAGGACAGAAATTTGTGCCTCGTATGGCTTTTATATTATGAGAGCTGCTGGCAAGAATAACGGCCATATTGGACCAATGAACATCCTGAATACCGGTGGCCAGAAGGGTTACGCCATTAGCTTTAGTGATAGAGTCAACTTCATCAGCCATTTCCGGATATGTCCTCCAAGGCCAATACCAGTCTTCAGATATGGTGATGGCATTGATCTTATTTTCCGCAAAAATCTTCATATAGGGATAGACATCGGGCACAGAGGTCTGTGTGGTAATAATTGCAATATCTGTATCGGGATTTTTACGGATTACAGCCTCAATATCGTCTTCGATGATTATGCCGATAGGGCCGATGCCGGCCTTTTCTCCCGCATCCATACCTATGATTTTTGGATCATTATCCATAGCGCCGACTATATCTACCCCGTGATCACGCATGTATCCAATACCGATAGAACCCATTGCCCCGATGCCGACGGCTATAGCCTTGATTTTTTTATTCATGATAAAGCCTCCTAAATTATTATTCTTAGCCCCTAGAGCTGGGAAAAACTCTGGAGATCGCTTTTAGATATGTTAGTCACGGTAATATCGAAAAGTTTGATCTTAAAATATGATAAATAATTATCATATTTTGATTATGCGCCCAGAAAAGAGCCCGGATCAAGGGAGGTAGTGATATTTAACATGCTTCAGCCAAGTTAGAAAGGTAAAAATTATGGGATTTAGAGGTTTGTACAATTTTATATGATCCATGGAAAAGATCAATTATTTTAAAATTTGATGGTGTGCATTTTTGAAGAATTTATGGCTTTTCGGGCATAGGTACAATCCAACGGCCGGGCTCTTCTCTGGGTGCATATCATACATGTGCATATTATCCATGTGGCGCAGAACATCCCCGTTCTGCGCCACATAGTTTATTCATAAAATTTCATGAAACAGAATCTTTTAGTTTAGCAGATTTTTCAGTATAACGGGATCGGATGCCTGAGATAAGGAAAATCGCCAGCATAATAATACAGGCAATTATCATTATTCTGAATGAAAAGGCAGGAGTACTATTTTTGGCAATGGTACCAACCCCTAAATAGAAATAGACTGCCGAGAACATGCCGATATAATAGGCGCAGTTGATCATAGACATGCTTTTTGTTTCTGTACCGGGGCTTGCTATCATTGTTGTTTTTGCGTACATCCAAGGGAAAAATGTTCCGTAACCAAAACCAAATATAAGACAGCCTATATAACAGAAGGGGACTATACCGGTGGAGATGCCTATGGTCGTTATAATGGCGCCAATTGTAAGCATCAGCCAACAGAAAGGTTCGGTCAGAGAACGGAGTCTTTTACAGAGTGCCGCCATCACAATGCCCGCGACTGCCGAAGCAAGAGTGATAAAAGATTGAGTTGTACCGGCCAATGCTGCATCGCCAACACCTGTTTGTTGAATATAGCTTGCCTCGAATAGAAACATGCAATTGGTCAAAATAGCAAAGAAGAAGACGGCAATAGCCCAGACAATCACTTTTTTATTGATTTTGGGCTTGATACCGGCTGTATAATCCGTTATATTTGGCCTTTCCGGCGGGGTTTTTGGTACGAAGATCAAAACCATGAAGAAAATAAACAGAGAGAAAAAATAGAGAAAATAGCCGGTTTGCCAGCCATAGAGTACGGCCCATGTGCCGGATAAAGCCGCGCAAGCGGAGCCTAGACCACATCCTACGGCTGCCTGCCAGCCAATCAGTTGCTGCGTTTTATATTCATCACAAAGTTCAGCAATAACAACGGGAATTAGGGTTATGAGGAAGCCGGCCCCAAAGCCTTCAACGCACCTCATTATCAACATATAATTAATATTGTCAATCATTGCCCCCAGGCCACCGCCAAAGGCAACTAAGAGCATACCGATAAGCATGATAGTTTTTTTACTGATTTTTTTGGTTATTGGTATGCAAAGTAGAGAGGCTACTAGAATTGTGAGCTGCGAAATAGCATAACACATTTCTACTGTCGTACCCTTAGCATCTGGGAAAGCCAGTTCAATCTCTCCCAGCAGGGGAGAGACAATGAACATATCAGCCATTGCGTAAAAGCCGATCAATAGCATGGCAATCTGAGCTGCGACCGAAATTTTTCGCTTGCTTGTGTCGGTCATATTTTCTTAGCTCCTTTATGTATTATTTGTCTACGGGACGGACAGGTCATCCGTCCCGTAGTTTATTGCTTGGTACTTCATTGCAACTCTTTGAATTTTTTGCGTCCGATAATACCCGTAATCAGGAAAATAACGGCTACTATTACGCAAGCGATCATCATAAAATTGAAGCAAAATGCAGATGTAGAATTATTTGCCAGAGTTTGCAGCGCCAGATAGAAATAAACGGCGACAAACATGCCGATAAAGTAGGCGCAGTTGATCAACGACATACTCTTTGTTTCTGCGCCAGGATTGCAAATCATCGTGGTTTTGGCATAGAACCAAGGGAAGAAAGTGCCATAACCCAATCCAAAGATCGCACAGGCAATATAGGACAGAGGAACATTGCCACCGTTGATAGCAAAGAATAAGAGGGTTGAGCCTATCGCGACCATTGCCCAGCAGAAAAATTCCAGGAATGAGCGAAATTTTTTAGAGAAGATAGCCATCAGAATACCACCGACAGCTGAGCCGGCAGTGAGAACCGCCTGGGTTGATCCGGCCAAAGCAGCGGAAGCGTCAACTCCTTCCGGTGTCATGCCTATTCCGGTCTCCATCATAAATGTTGCTTCGAAGATGAATATACAGTTGGTCAGGAGTGCAAATACTAAAACTACTATAGACCAGACACCGACATCCTTGTTTATTCTAGGAGGCAATACTTGTTCCTCCTTGGGGATGGGTTTATCCACTGGTGTTTTGGGGATAAAAGCGATGATCAAAACCATAAGAGCAATTGATATAAAATAGAGCCAATAACCTGTCTGCCAGCCATAGACAACTGCCCATGATCCGGAAAGTATTGCTAATAAAGAGCCAAAGCCACAGCCAGCAGCAGCCTGCCAGCCGATCAGTTGTTGAGTTTTATATTCGTTATATAATTCAGCAATAACGACGGGGATCAGGGTAATTATAAAGCCACATCCGATACCTTCAATACATCTCATTACCAGCATATATCCGATATTATCAACAGATGCCCCAAAGCCGCCGCCGAGGCCGACCAAAAGTGCGCCAATGACCAGCAGGGTTTTTTTACTGGTTTTTCTCACAAGTGGTATACAGAGCAGTGTGGAAATCAAAATAGTAATCTGGGATACGGCATAACACATTTGTACTGTTGTCGGGCTGGTATCCGGGAATGCCATTTGAATTTCGCCCAGCAATGGCGAAACAATAAACATATCCGCCATTGCATAAAAACCGAGAAGCAGAATGGCTATTTGGGTCATAATAGACAGCTTATGTTTGGTGGTTTCTGACATCAATATTCCCTCCTTTTATTATTTGGGGAGACCGTCACATTGGTAGATACTATATAAAATTTTATATGATGTATATAATAAGA
>CAYRML010000068.1:0-7445 GCA_964425485.1 uncultured Peptococcaceae bacterium
AGCCAAAAACCAATTACAATGAGGAGGCGTTTATTTTGAGCAGCCATTTTTTTGCCTATATTTCCAGGATGAAACTGATCAAACGCTGGAGCCTGATGCGCAGTGTCATACCGGAAAATATTCAGGAACATAGCCTGCAAGTGACTATGATTGCCCATGCGCTGGCCCTGATTAACAATAAATACTTTGATGATGATGTTGATGCCAATGAGATAGCAGTGCTTGCCCTTTATCATGATGTGGGGGAAGTGGTGGTGGGCGATCTGCCTACGCCGGTCAAATATTTTAACCCGCAGATCAAAACAGCCTATAGCGAGATCGAGCAGGTAGCCAGGCAAAAACTCTTATCCCTGTTGCCGGAGGATCTGCAAGAAGATTATCTGTCCATTTTTGAGCCGCCGCAAGGTAAAGCGACTCAGCTCATCAAAGCAGCGGATAAGATCAGCGCATACATAAAATGCGTGGAAGAGATTTCCGCCGGTAATGGGGAATTTCTCAAAGCAGAGCAGTCCATCAAAAAGGAATTAGAAAAATATGAACAGATACCGGAAGTGCAGTATTTTATGCTGAACTTTCTACCTTCTTTCCGTTTAACCATAGACGAAATGGATTAAAAAAACGACCTTAAGGTCGTTTTTATATAAACAGCGAGATAAGATATAATGCACCCAGATGCGCAGGATAAAAAATATAGAATAAAAGCGGCGCCTTAACCCCCTCTTTACGGTTATATTTATGCAGGAAAAGAAGAGACAAAAGGGCCAAGGGTTGTATATAATTGATAAAATTATACGCCCCGCCGGCGACGAGAAAATACTTAATAAGAAAATCCGCTATATTGATGATAACCCAGGACCAGACCAGCTTTGGCATATTATTAAAAAACAAATAAGCAAAAAAGATCAAAAGCACCCCATAAGCGCCATAATCAGCATGAATTAATTCTGCTGCCACAGCGCATGCCGCTACCAGCAAAAAAGCCAAGGCCGGGCCCTGCTTTTTGCCGCTATCCCATAGCCAGATGGAGGCCAGACCTAAAGATAGTGTAAAGAATATATTCAAGGTATTATCGGTGAAAAAGAGCCAATAGGGGATCTGGATAACCGTGCCGAAAATTGCCAGCCGCAAGAGATATTTAAGCCGGTTATGGGTGAAAAAGAAACCGTTGGCGATCATAAAGGCAAAAAGCGGAAAGCATAAGCGGCCAATCATACGAAAAATTATCTGGTCAGGGAAGAAAAAGAAGCCGATATGGTCTATCAGCATAAAAATACAAGCCCAGATCTTGATATCAAACGCTGTTAAAGAAAAGCCATGTTTTTGTTGTTCAAGTGGAAGAGCATCCATAGATCACCTGTAGGTAATAATTATTTATAGTAAAGTTTTACTTATATTCTTGCTGCTTGGGGATATTCCTTCTTTTTTCCAATTTTACTCTATCTTAAAATCTGATTGCCAGCAGGGAAAAAAGCATAGTAAAACGAATATTAATACGAATGCCTACTAATATAATCTAATATAATCAAAAAAAGGTGAAAAAAATGAAAAAAGACTATGGTGTAATTTTTGACATGGATAATACCGTTATCCGCTCGGATATAGATTTTCCGCTGATGAATAAAGAAGCCATCCGTATTTTGGAAGAGGCCGGGATCAATCTGCCAGACAAAAGCTGGGTTTCTAGGATGGCCGCTATGGTTAAAAATGATCCTTTAATGACGGATGAATTATGGGATTATTTATGGCGCCGCATGGCCGAGATAGAGTTTGAAGGATTGAAAAAAGCTGCTCTGGAGCCAGGTATCGTCCCTATCCTGGAGGGATTAAATGAACATGCGCATTTGTTTTTGCTGACCAATAATGTACATACTGATGCCGAAACAACCTTGAAGCGGCTGGGCGTTGATGAGTACTTCGATATTCTGATTGGCCGGGGCATGGTTCCGGCGCTGAAGCCTGCTCCCGATGGTATTTTTTATATACTGAAACAGTTTCCGCATATTAAGGCCCAGGACTGTATAGCCGTTGGTGATGCTCTGAATGATATACAGTCGGCTCATGCTGCTGGTATCGATAGATTTGTAGCCTATGTGGCCAGTCATGCCGAAGATTGGTCCAGAAATGAGAGGCAGCCTTTATATTACCTGCAAGACTGGAATGAAGAGTCCTTGGCTCGACTTTTACAAACTCTGAAAAAAGGAGCCTGAAATGGCCAAATACCGCATTGTCAGGGCCCAACCGCCGCCTGAGGAGGAGCAACAGACAGAATATTGGCAGGTCAAGCCCAGTGCCAAAAATCTGTCTGATCTAGATATGGATGAGATTTATGAGCTCAATCAGCAGCCGGTGGAAGATGAGCCTGAGGTAATACCTCCACCTAAAGGCAAGGGAATTTTGGGTGTGGTCATAACCATAATCCTGGCGGCTTCTTTTTTGCTTTTGTCTTTTTCCGGTATTATCAATCTCAGTAAACTGCCCGACCTTGGCTTTTTACGTGAGTCGGCGCAGTTGTCTACGGATCCGCTGGTTGAATCGCTCAAGGAATCGGTAGTCAGTATCAGTTCTGTAGATAGCCAAGGAACTGGCTTTAATATCGATGCACAAGGGTTGATTGTGACTAATAATCATGTGGTGGAAGGCAAAAAGGTGCTAACTATAAAATTCCCGGACGGCAGCACCTATATGTCCAAAAGCTGGCAAACTTTGCCAGCTGTGGATTTGGCGGTGATTGAGATCAGGGGGCAAGATTTGCCTTATTTGCATTTAGCCAACCAAAAGCTTAAAGACAGTGATAAGGTTATCTTTATCGGCAATCCTTTAGGGTTTGACTGGACGGTGGGTGAAGGTACTGTTTTGCAGGAAGAAGTATTGCTTGAGGGCTGGTCAACTCCTGTAATTTTGCTCAAAGGCACCATCTATCCGGGCAGCAGCGGTAGCCCCGTTTTTAATACCAAAGGCGAAGTCGCCGCCGTTATCTTTGCTACCGTGGAAGGCCAAGAAAATACCGGCCTGGCCGTGCCAATTTCCGACTTGGCCGAGCTGTTTAATTAATAAATATTTATCCCAAGCCTTGACGTCATGGGATATTTTGTAATAACATAAAGAATAAAGGTCTTAGGGGGAAAATTTATGTCGACTAAAAAAATACCTGTTGCAGAAGCCAAATTAAGGGAAATCATTGCTGAATATGGTACCCCTTTTCATCTCTATATAGAAAAGGATATGCGCGCCAATGCCCAAAAACTGTTGCAGGCATTCAGCTGGGCGCCTGCTTTCAAGGAATATTTTGCGGTCAAGGCCTTACCCAATCCCTATATCCTCAAATTGCTCAAAGGGGAAGGTTTCGGCGCCGATTGCAGCTCTTATCCGGAGCTGGTGCTAGCGCAAAAGGTAGGGCTTGCGGGCCATGAAATTTGTTTTACCTCCAACAACACTCCGGCCAAAGAATTTGTCAAAGCCAGAGAATTAGGCGCTATTATTAATCTGGATGATATAACACATATCGACTTTTTGGCACAAGCCGCCGGCTTACCTGATATCTTATCCTTCCGTTATAATCCGGGCTCTTTGCGCAAAACGGGCAACAGTATCATCGGTTATCCGGAAGAAGCAAAATATGGTATGACCAAAGACGATATTTTTCAGGCTATCGATATTTTGCGCGGGCAAGGTGTCAACCGCTTTGGTCTGCATACTATGGTTGTATCCAATGAGACCAATGTGGAATATTTATGGGAAACTGCAAAGATGATGTTCGGCCTGGCGGTGGAGATAAAAGAAAAGACCGGTGTGGTGCCGGAATTCATCAATCTTGGCGGCGGCATCGGTATCCCTTATAGACCGGAGGACAAGCCTGTGGACCTGATGGCATTTGGTAATGGCGTGAAAAAGCTTTATCAACAAATCATGGTGCCGGCCGGTATGGATAAGGTGCAAATCAGCCTGGAAAGCGGACGTATGATCACCGGCCCTTATGGTTATGTGGTCACTACGGCCATCCACCACAAAAATATCTATAAAAAATATATCGGTGTTGACGCCTGTATGGCCGATCTTATGCGTCCGGCTTTGTATGGCGCCTATCATCATATTACCGTATTGGGCAAAGAAAATGCTCCGCTGGATCATGTCTATGATGTGACGGGTTCCTTATGCGAAAATAATGATAAATTCGCCGTGAACAGAGCCCTGCCGGAAATTGTGGAAGGCGATATAATTATCTTGCATGACAGCGGCGCGCATGGTTATGCTATGGGCTTCAACTATAATGGCAAATTACGCTCCAAGGAATTACTGTTACAGGAAAATGGCCAAGTCAAACAAATACGCCGGGCGGAAACGATCGATGATTTATTTGCCACTCTAGATTTTTCTGATCTTTAGTTAGTCAAACGCACTATTTTAAAAGTGCGTTTTTATTTTACTTTATTATCTTTTTTGCTATAATTACTTTAGAAAATAATAAATTAAATAAGGAGATGAGAAATATGACAGAGGCGAAAGAGCGGAATTTTGTAACTGTGGAGGAGTTGTCACAAGGTTTTAGTGAATACAGCTTACCGGAAGACAGGGATTTGATAGGTAGAAACCTCATTTTATATTATGAGGACGGCCGGCAGGCCAGCTATGAATTTGTTAGCGATAAAATTCTTACATATACTTGCGGTCAGGGGGAAGAAGCTCAGACTACAGCCGTTATCTATAGCATTGTTTCTCCACGAAAGCATATTTATTTGCTTGATTTTATCTATTCTTATGGCGATACCTATTCCATGACAACTGTGCTGGATCTGGCCCAAAATATTGCCACCACCGCGGTGGGGACTTTGCCCACCAAGGAGGAAGTGCAAATCTCCCAATTTGAAAGAGGGGACAAAAATCTGCCTTTGACCTCTGTCAAGGTGGATTTCTTCCATGCCTCTGTCGACAGGCCCTTTACCGCTGATTGCCCCAAGCATGAATATAGCAATGATCTGGTAGGGGAAAGGGTTCAATTTATTTATAGCGGCAATGATGTTTATGAACATATATATCTTAATGATAAATTTTTCACCTGGCATTGTCTGAAAGGCATCGAAAAAGGCTTATGCGATACTGACAGATGTTATTATCTTAAGCTGGCAGATGAGCTCTATTGGTTTATCTGGATGGAAAGGATAGTGCCGACTATCGGCTGCGTGTTGGAAGATTTTGAGGCTATGCGTTCTTATGGTAAAATATATGGTTATGAATCCTATGAAATGGGCAGAGTTACCAATTTCCCGGTGGGTTCTTATGCCAAAATATTAAATGTCACCACATATGATTTTGAATAATCAGGACAGGGGGATATTGTGATGGGAAAATTGCAGAATAAAGTAGCAATTATTACCGGCGCAGCTATGGGAATGGGTTTTGGTTGCAGCAAAGTCTTCGCTTCCTATGGGGCGACGGTAGTGATGGTCGATTTTGATGAGAAGGTCTTTGCATCCGCTGCGGAGTTGGCAAAGGAAGGTTATAAGACCTGTGCTTATCAACTGGATGTGCGAGATGCTTCGGCTCTGAAAAATGCCTATAATGAGGTGGCGCAGAAATTTGGCAAGATAGATATTCTGGTTAATGTGGCAGGCCTTGGCCCTATGAAATATTTTGAGGATGTTGATGATGAATTTTTCGACAAGGTTGTTTTCACCAATTTCAAAGGGGTATGGAATTCCTGCCGTGCCGCTATCCCCCACATGAGAAAAGCCAAATATGGCAAGATAGTAAACTTCTCTTCCGTGACCGGTGTGATGGTGGCAGATCCCGGTATGACTACCTATGGTGCTACCAAAGGCGCTGTTATGGCTTTTACTAAGGCTTTGGCTTCTGAATATGCTAACTGCAATATTACTGTTAATGCCATTTTGCCTGGTTTGGTGGATACACCTATGTGCGACAAGGCTTGCAAAGAAGCCTGCCCGGAGGACCCTGAGGGTGTGAAAGCGGCTATGGCGGCTACTGTGCCTATGGGCCGCATGGGCACGATCGAGGAAGCAGGCAAGGTAGCAGCCTTTTTGGCCTCTGATGAATCCAGTTATGTTACCGGTATCGGCTTGGTTTTCGACGGCGGCAGCACTTTACCGGAAGCTCCGGGAACTGGTTGGGAACCCGGCCAATAAATCGGTATGAGCAAAGAAAAGGGTTTCCGACCGACAGGTCGGAAACCCTTTTAATTCTGCAAATTCTGCAAACGGGCAACGGTTAATGGTATATAAGTCAATTGTCCATCCAGGCGGCAACTTTCCATAAGTGCCAGTTGCTGCGCGCTAAAAGCCAAAGCTTGCTGCGGGATAACGATTGGCCCGCGGGGTTTAGTAAAAACCGCTTGCCGGGCTAAAGTTATATGAGGCTTTAGCGGCCTTTGTTCTTTGGCCCAGCCTGCCCTGTATAAAGCTGTTTCTAACTTGGTAAAGAGCAGCATCAGCTCATCATAGGGCTTGGCCAGCGCCCGCCAGATAATATGCTGATTGCCTCGGGGAAAAGTGCCCCAGTCGGCCAGCTGCAAAGAAAATGCTGTGGTCCCGGCGGCTGCCTCCTGGATAGCCTGACTCAACAGGGGCAGCTGTTGCTCTGTAGTTTCCCCTAAAAATTTCAGCGTCAGATGATAATTTTCCGGACGGCCGAAATTGCCTTTGCTGCAATATTTACTCAGGTCATTAGCATTTTGGGCCAATTCCTCCTTGATCTTTTCCGGTAATAAAAGAGCGATAAACAGGCGCATGCTATTCTCCTTATCATGGCATCATATATGATATTATAAACTTAAAAGCTATGAATAGGAAGTGAAAAATAATCTACGACAAAGGAAAGAGTGCGGATCATGCCGAAAATATAAGCATAAACAGAGGCAAAGGAGCAATCTTATGGTTAGCGATAATAAAAGAGGCTTGTTTATCACTTTTGAAGGTATTGATGGTTGCGGCAAGTCTTTGATGTCAAAGTTATTAGCCGATTGGCTGAGCTTGCGGGGGCAGGAGAATATTTGTCTGACCTATGAGCCCGGCGATACGGATTTGGGAGCCCAGATCAGGAAAATATTGCTGAAAAAAGAGCAGCAAAATGTCAGCAGGAAAGCGGAAATATTGCTTTTTGCCGCGGATAGGGCGCAGCATGTGGCGGCAGTACTTGGACCCGCCCTGGCCCAAGGCGGCATCGTGATCTGTGATCGCTACATAGATTCTTCTTTAGCTTATCAATGCGGCGGCAGAGGCTTGTCCTTTGCCGATGTCCGTATGCTTAATGATTTTTCTATCGATGATTGTTTACCCGATTTGACCTTTTATCTAAGTGTAAGTGTGGAAAAGGCCATGGAACGTCGGGGCAAAAATATCGACCGTATCGAGCTGGAGGACAAAAATTTCCATCAGCGGGTCAAAGAGGTTTATGATTGTTTGGCGGCAGAAAATTCGCAGCGTATCAAGGTG
>CAYRML010000069.1:0-7293 GCA_964425485.1 uncultured Peptococcaceae bacterium
ATCATTCAAAAATTAGGACAAGCTTTTTATCCTAATAAATTTGAAAAACTTTAGAAATAAAATAACGCAAATGAATATTTAAGATTTACACTTAAAACCTTTAAGCATTATCCCAATGAGAAGATGATATTTATATAGACATAACCTTATCTATAGAGATATCATTCTCTCCCCGCTATAATATAATTATTTATACTTGTTTTTATTTTATGAAAGAAAGAAGGTTTTGTATGGAAGCCTCGACTATAAATCAAGGTCATAATAGAAAATATGAGCTTACAATAGTTCTATTATTCTTCCTTACATGGGGTTTTGTATTTCTGGACAGGCTATCAATCTCATTCCTGCTGCCGGTAATACAACCACAATTAGGAATATCTAATATGCAAGTTGGCATATTAGGGTTTGTTACTACTGCTGCTTATGCCTTGTCCGCAATAGGTTTTGGTGCACTATCAGACAAATCCGGATTAAGAAAGCGCTGGTTAGTACTCTTTGTATTTATTACAGCTGCCTCAACAGGAGCCTGTGCTTTGGCCCAAAGTTACAGCCACTTGCTAATACTTCGTACTATCGTTGGTATTGGTGAAGGTCCTTTGTTTGCATTAATGATGTCCATTTTGGCCCGTAACTCCAGTGAAAATGCCTTCGGACGTAATGCCGGCATCGTAAATGTCGGCGTTGGCTTGATTGCTGTTACACTCGGCCCAATTATGGTTACTCAACTGGTAGGTCATTTTTCGTGGCAATTAACATTTCTTTTGACAGCTCTTCCTTCAATTGTAATAGGCTTTTTACTTCTGATATTTGTAAAAGAAATGAAAGTTTTATCCGGCGAAGATGCTCAAAATCAAGATCTACAAAAAATGAAAGCTAAAAGAGGTGGATTTGCAACAATTCTCTCGCAAAGAAATATTCTTCTTTGTATTATTATCTCCTTCGGCAGTATGGCCGGCTATTGGGCATTAGCGCTATATGCTCCTCTTTATCTAACAAATGTTGCCGGATTGACTGTACAAGAAATGGGTTTTGTAACTTCAGTCATGGGTATACTCTATATGGTATATTCGTTCCTGGTGCCCAAATTATCCGATAACTTTGGACGCAAACCTGCTTTAATAATATTCTATGCTCTGTGTATAATTGCACCGTTAGTAATGGCACTATCTCCGGGCTCTACAGGAGCCGTATGGGCTTATATGCTCTTTGGCGGGGTACCAGGCGCTATGACACCTGTCTTTGCGGTTCTTATGCCTATGGAAACCGTGGCTGATAATATGCGGGCAACGGCTCAGGGTACGGTTAATGGTGTAGGTGAATTTTTTGGCGGTTCCTTAATGCCAATTGCAACGGGCAGATTAGCCGACTTGCATGGTTTACCAATAACAATGACAGCAGGCGCAGGATTCTTTGCTTTATGCTTTATTGTAAGTTTATTTGTTAAAGAAACAAACCCCTATGTTCTTGCTAAACGACGAAAAAGAGCGGCTTCGGCCTAATTTAGTATAAAATAAAAACTCCTATTATAGGAGTTTTTATTTTATATCTAAGTTATACTTGACTTGGGCTGATTAAATTGAATGTATCACTAAATGGTTTTACGCCGAAGGCATAACAGTTGAAGCCCATTTTTTGAATAAAGGCACCTGCCTTGCGGTTACTGGTAAAGCCGTCGCTGTCAATATCCAGAAACTTGCCTGTACACCTACCCTTATACTATGATGCAGTGTTCGGCTCTAATCTATTTAATGTTTTTTATATCTATGATATAATGTTTTTATTAGAAAATGATTTATAATTATTGGAGGATTTTATGGGTAAAGAAATAATGAAAAACATTAATAAAGAAGAAATATTGCAGTTAAGTAAATTGGTTAACTACCAAAATGGCCAAATAGTAAGTAAAACCTTAGTGCAAAATTCCAGTGTCAGCCTAACCCTCTTTGCATTTGATAAAGATGAAGAAATTAGTACGCATGCTTCTCACGGGGATGCTATGGTCAGTTTACTGGATGGCAAAGCACAGATCACAATAGGAGAAAAAAAATTCAATCTTTCTGCAGGTGAGACTATTATTATGCCTGCAGAAGTCCCACATGCTGTTTATGCCTCCGAGAAAATGAAATTCATATTAACAGTAGTTTTTTAACGGATAAATATTGCTTAACAGAATAACCTAAAATTACAGATTATAAAAAATCTACTTGCAAGGATGATCCAAGTAGATTTTTTATTCATATTAGATTAATATAAAGAATCACTTTAGATTAATATAAAGAATCACTTATTTAAATCTAATAAAATAGGAAATAAAATATCGATCGGAGACTCATGATATTGATTCCGCCAAAAAAGTTTGCACCGATAAACAAAGTATGCACGTCTATCCGGTGTATACTTTTCAGCATAAAGATGTGCAAAACGCCTGCATCAGCATACTTAATAAGCCTATTTTCTAAAGTAAAGTGTGGTATTCAGTGTAGTACTGATACAAAAATAAAAAAGGAGGAAAGTCCCGTATGCTTTCCTCTTTTTTGATTATATCTTTTAATACTCAAAATTAAAGCTTAATTCGAGCCTTCCGGCAACTTGACCACATTTTTTAATCCCTTTTCCTTAGCCAGATCAAATGCAATTTTACCTTATTTTTAAGGCCAGTATCTTTCTTTTATGCCTTTTTTAATTTTCGCCACTTATTGCACCTTATCGAGCACCCTACAAATTAACTTACTCTTACGCTCTATTTCAGCAATTGCAATAATTCAAATTTTACTGCCGCATTCGCTGCAGAACTTTGCGCCGGGGATGAGTTTTCCTCCGCAATTGTGGCAGCAGTTGGGGGCTTTGTCCTCTATAGGTTCAGCTTCAGAGCCTTTCTCCAGTTTGGAGATAAGTGAGTTTTTCCAAGTCTCCTGCGAACGGTGAATCACTCTGCCGATAAACCGTTTGCGTAATTCTGCAAGTGCAGGGGTTCGGATTATCAACATGCGCTGTGTTACGTTTGCTTCGCTTTTCAGTGCCTCTTCGGCAAGCGACAATACTTCACGCCGCATTTGCGTTGCTTCCATACCACGGTTTAAAAGCATCAGAAAATGTTCCCAATCGTTTATGCTAAACAGATAGGTCGCCGCATCCTCACCCGGAAAGGCAAATTCCACAACGGCTGTTTTGCCATCCTTTGAGGGGATTGCCGCCCAGATAACCCAACGCAGAGCATCTTCCTGTTCAGGGGGCAGCTCTACTGTCTGTTCGGCACTTTCATTAAGCTTTTCCAGCAATTGCTGCTTTAGCGCTGCAAACTCCTCTTCCGGCAGTGTCTTGATGCCTACTGCAAGGCGTGCATAATCGCAGATGTTTTTAAGCTGTTCGTATGATGCAGCCATTTTGCTGTTCAAGGCCTTTTTTTCCATAGTCCGCTCAATTGTGGGCGGCAGCTGTTTTAGCTGTACGGCAATTCCTTCGGGCAATAATGCTCCTGCCTTATTGCTGTCGGAAAACCCCAGTGCGGGCTGCAACATTTTGACAAAGGCAATATTATTATCCCTTGATTTTCGTATACGGTCAGCAATCATATTTCGCAGGGGCTCCAAATCAAAGCCCAGCATGGAAAACGAATAAATCTCTCCTGTGCTTAGCGTAATCGTCAGCGAACAATCATCTTTTTTCATGTCGTTTAAAAACACAAACGGTATGCGTCGGGCATTAAGATTGGGAGGAAGGATACAAAGACAGTCGGAAAACACACATATGGCCGCTTTGCCATGTACCCCGTCGTAGAAATATTGTCCTTCGGTCTCCAAATCGGCTGCACCGGTCACAAAAAAAGCCGACAGCACCTTTCTGGTGTAGCCTTGTACAAGCTCATGGTAAAACCATTGGCCGGACTGCCCCATGCGCGATATGTTTATAATTTCGTTATTAGCTTTTATATGTACGGCATAGTCTTCAAACGTGATGGATTCTATTTGTGCATAAGCAACGGTCTTTCGCTTAAACAGGCTGTCCAAAACAAGACCTTCCGTATCAATAATTAGCTTTACCTCGCCCGACAAATCAGAAGAAAAAACCGTTCCTTCGTATGCGGGCGCCGGCGATTGTTGGAATATTTCGTCCACGGTTTCACCTCCGGCAGCTGATACAGAAATTCGATTATATTATAGTTTCGTTCCGCATTCTCCGCAGAATTTAGTATCGGGCGCATTTTGTGTTCCGCAGGAGGGGCATTTTCCGGGCGTGGGCGCCGGTGCATTCATAGGCGAGCCGCAGTTATTGCAAAATTTGACGGTTTGTGCATTTTTTGCGCCGCATTTTGCACATTCTTTCATCTCCATGGAAGCGCCGCAGTTATTGCAGAATTTTCCCGTTCCGGCAGGCTTGCCGCAAACCGGGCAGATAGTTGTCTTGCTTTCGATGGCGCCTTTCCAGACTGTGGCACTGTCGCCTGCTTCGTCAATGTTTCTACGCATTGCTTCGGCTCTGGCTTTGGCAACATAGATTTCCTGGCGGGGAGCGCAGTCGGTGCAAAGACCTTCATCATCATTATAGCAAGCGTCACAGACATATTGATGGCAGCCGTGGCAGCGGTGGAAGTGACGCTGCGCCTCGTTCTGTGCGCGCTCGAAGGCTGTTTCATGCTCCTTATGCCACTCGGGGCTCATACCCTCAAAGCGCTCGGACAGGATGTCGCCGCCACGCTCGAGCGAATATCCGATATTTCTTGCAGCTCCGCCTACAATTCCGCCCAGCACGCCGATGCCTCGGGTAAGTCCGCGCAAACCTCTCCCCTTTTTATAAGTTTCAGATTCCACAAAGCTACTTTTAAATCCGTCATTGCAAATATCACAATAGAAAGTAAACTGAAAACCTGCCTCGGTTGAATTATCCTCGTAGTTTCTGGTAAATGATTTTAACATTTTTTATTAACCTCATTTCTTTTCGAGTTTTGCTTTGATTTTCTTGCCACAAGCAGTGCATTTTGTGTTTTCAAAGAATTGGAACACTTGGCAGCGTTTGTTTTCGCAGCGTATCATCAGACTTTGCCCGCACTTTTCGCAGCGTTCCTGCACAAAAGTTTCGGCTGCACAATGGGGACAGTTAACATAAAGTGGTCTTCCGCACCCCGCACACAGCGCCTGCTCTTTCTCAATGGGACGCAAGCACGTAGGACAGAGATATCCGAATGGGTTTTGACTTCCACAGGTGGGGCAAAAACGAACATCCTTGTCAATAAAAGTGTTACAGTGTATGCATGGTTGTTTGTAGCTGGCCATCACAAAACCTCCTGAATCCTTCTTAATATTTTAAGATATATTTGTGTTATATTCAACTATTCCTACAACCTTTTATTATGGTAGATGATTATTTACCCTTGTACTTATACATATTTTGATCTCGTAATAGTAAAACCAACCCTAACAAAAGAAATGCAAAGCATGCGTTTTGTTTTCTTATAATTCCTACCTATTAAGCTGTTATTGGGTTCTTAATATATCCTTAGTTGAGAGTATCAAGGCTGCCTTTTTTCGAGCCCATAGTGTCTCCATCCATGGGCCTTACTTCAGGCTTATATTACTCTTTTATATTACTCTTTGAATCCTCAAATTTTTATTGGGGACTACATCAGGGTCTGCCCAATGAAAATATCAAGAACATTTGGCAGTACATGTTCCGATTGCTTTTACTTTTGGCAATAGTATAGTCATATATAATTTCAGAAATAAGTATCAAGATTGAATTACTGGTACTATTCGATTTTTTCCTCTTTTTTTTGCTTCATATAAATTTTTATCCGCAGCATGAATAAGATCAGTGAAATTCTCTCCTTGATATTGCTTTACACCACCGCTAATCGTAATGTTCAGCCCATCAATAAAAGAATAATCCTCCACCGCCTTTCTTATCCGCTCGGAGATATTTTTTGCTTTAATAATATCTGTATCAGAAAATATCACCATAAATTCTTCTCCTCCATATCTGCCTGCGAAATCTTTATCCCTAATGTTTTTACTAATAATAGACGCAACATCAATAAGCACCTGGTCACCATATACATGGCCTTTAGTATCATTGACTTTTTTAAAATCATCTATATCAAAAATAGCAATAGATAGAGGACTGCTTTGTCTATTGGCTACTTTTATCTTAGAATTCAAATCCTCAATAAGTGCCCTGTGATTGCCGATTTTTGTCAGCCCATCTATAGAGGATATCTCAGAAAGAATCCTGTTTTTGTATTCCAGCTCCAGCTGCGTTTCTTTCTTTTCGGAAATATCAAAAACAATTCCAGCTAGGAATACAGGTTTACCGTTATCATCATATTGTGTTATTTTTCCACGGTCGTAATACCATTTGAATGTTCCGTCTTTCGCCTTTATACGGTATTCGACCTCATATACATCTGCTTTGCCATACAAGTGATCGCGCATAGCGTCCATCGTTTTTTGAAAATCCTCCGGATGCAGCTTGTCCGTAAAAAACTGATATGTAACAGGGCCCTCTATCTCGCCGATATCATATCCTAGTGTAGTAATTTTCAATGGATTAAAAGTTACAGCATTGGTTTTTATATTCCAATACCAATGACCAAGATTTCCGGTCCAGGCATATTCCAATTTGACAGCCTGTTCTTTTTCTTTAAGCAATTCACGGTTCATAACTTCAAGTTCTTCTATCCGTTGAAGTAAATCTTCTCTTGTAAAATCGCAATATCCCATTGCTGCACCCCCTGTCAATTATCTTCTTTTATCATCTGAATAAACAATTTGGCAATTTGCGGATCAAATTGTTTTCCTGCTTCTTCATAAATTATATCAATAGCTACACTTTTCCTTTCAGCTATTGCCGGCCGGCTTTTATGTAATATCCAGTCATAGGTTTCTGCGATTGATATAATTCTTGATATTAAGGGGATTTGTTCACCCGAAAGGCCTCTTGGATACCCCATACCATCCCATCTTTCATGATGGCTGTAGACATATTCTGATAGGTCCAACGTATCATCAAATAGATTTAAGATACGATATCCGGTAGCCGGATGCTGCCTAAATTTTTCCATCTCGTCTTCCGTCAAAGATTCTTTTGCTAAGATCATTTCATCAAGTGTGATTTTACCAATATCATGGTAGTATCCCGCTCTCTTCAATTGAATAATTTTCCTTTCCGAAAGATGCAAAGCAGAGCCAAATTTACTGCATAGTTCACTGACATTAATTGCATGCTGCTTCTCTTTGGGGCTCCTTGAATGCAAAGTTTCAACTATGGTATCGATAATATCTTGATTGACAATTCTGCGAT
>CAYRML010000070.1:0-7220 GCA_964425485.1 uncultured Peptococcaceae bacterium
TTGTGATTATGCATATAATACCACTGCCAGAAACTGCAAATAAAGTAGCAAACCGGCTACAACACACAGCGTACAGAACCCGCCGCTTTCCTTGCAGTTTTTATATTTTGTTGCCTCCGGGCAATACAAATAAAATTTTTAGGAGGTTGTATTAATGGTAGATGTAAAAAAAGTTTATCCCGAATGGTTAACGGTGGAAGATGCTTTGAAATTTGACACAAAAACAGGTACTGAACTAACTTTGAAACACTTGAACCAATACAGAACCCAGGCTTCCTTGGATCTCGGCCTTTCCGGCGTTATCACCAAAGCTGAAGGTTGCTATCTCTGGGATGCGGAAGGCAACAAACATCTCGACTTCATCGGTGACGTTGGTGTTTACTGCTTGGGTATCAACAACCCCTTCATGCTTGGAGAATTGAAAAAATATCTGGACAGCAAACCGCTGACCATGGACCCCTTGATGATCCATCAAACCACAGCTGCCTTTGCTCATAATATGGCTTTGATCACCCCTGACATGACCAGAACAGTTATCTGCGGCGGCGGCGGCATGGAAGCCAATGAAACTATGATGAAAATGGTCACTATCGCTGCTAAAAGAACTAAACAAGGTAAAGAAAGAATCGTTGCTACCTTGAACTCTTTCCACGGCAAGAGCGCTGCTACAGTCCAAATGGCCGGTAAAGATGCCTGGAAACTATGGCAAAACAAATTGCCCGGTTTCTCTCATATCCCTTATGGCGATCTGGCTGCTGCTGAAGAAGAATTCAAAAAAGGTGATGTCATCGCTTTCGTAGCCGAAACCATCCAAGGTGAAGGCGGCATCGTAGTTCCTCCGGAAGATTATTTCCCCGGCATCAGAAAACTGTGCGATAAATATGACGTTTATATGTGCATGGACGAAGTTCAAGCGGGTTCCTGCCGCACTGGTAACATCTGGGCCTGGCAATATTATGGCAACTTCACTCCCGACGCTTTCTCCTTTGCTAAAGCTATTTCCGGTGGTATCTTGCCTGTTGGCGGCTGCCAAGCTAAAGATTCCCTCTACATGGCTGCTTATGGTAACGAAGAATCTTGCTTCATGCATACCGCAACCTTCCAAGACAACCAGGTTTCCGGCACCATTGCTTTGGCAGCAATCCAATTCATGATCGAAGAAGATGTTCCCAAAAAGATCACTGAAAGAGGCTTGTGGCTGCGCGGCGAATTGGAAAAGATCAAAGCCAAATATCCTAATGTACTTAAAGGAATCCGTGGCCGCGGCTTTATGATCGGTTTGGAATTCGGCACCAATAAAGCCGGCGAATACTATACTATCCCTGTTAATGCCACTATGAATAATAAACATAGAGTACATGTTATGTTCGGCAGCAATACCGTGGATGTTGTTCGTGTATATCCTAACATCACCTCCACTAAAGAAGACTTTGAATGGTTCCTCTCTGCTCTCGATGATTCCATTCAAGAAGTTGTTGCTCAAATGGGTGAATAATTCAAAGCTAAAAAGGAGAACCGAAAGGTTCTCCTTTTTTATGTAATTTTTTACTAATAGTAGTTTTTCTTTAAAAATATATTCATCAATTTTTTTCTAGCCTATCAAAATATAAACAACAAGATAAAATAATATATCTCCGCCATAAACGGGCGGAGATATATTATTTTTATATGTTTTATGTTTTTATTACGGCTTATTTTAAACTGGAGGCAATGTAATAGAGAAGATAATCGCCAGAACGATAACAGAGCACATAAGAACGATAGCGATCGGGAAAACTTTTTTGATCGTATCGCCTTCACAACCGAATGCATCGATTGTAGCAGCGCAGTTCTGTAATTTAACAGGAGAGATAACGCTGGCCAAACCGCCGGCAATACCGGTTGCCGCAGCCAGAACAGGACCATTGATGCCTAACATATTTGCAGTTTGCAAGTTGCTGGGTGCAAACATGGCCAAGCCGGATGCTTCGGAACCAGTAACGAAACCGCCGAACAAACCAAGCGGTGGAACAATGACGGGATACAAAGCGCCGAAAGCGTCAGCACAGACTTTAGATAAGCAGTAAACCATATTGCTGGTGGAGTTGATTAATAACCAAGTACCATCAGGTTGAACTTGATAACCGGAATAAAGCATGATCAGACCAACCGCAAAGAACATACAAACAGCACTGAAAGGTTTTATGGCGCGTTTGGCCAATTTTCTCATAGTTCTACCCATTTCTTTTCTGCCAGCTTTGAAGATAGGAATAGAAACGAGAGTACTTATGACAACCCAGAAATAAGCGTTCCAGAAAACACGTGTTTTGGCAGCGGCACCGGGGATGATTTCAACGGGCATCGCCAATTTTACTTTCAGGAATTCGTTGAGCGGAGGAACAAAGGCAACAGCCAGTAAAGCAATGATCAAGATCAGCCAAGGAGCAATAGCTTTGCCCAAACTCATGGATTTTTCGATTTCTCTGTCTTTTTCATTCAAAACAGATCTGTCAACAATAACGGATTTGGTAGCTTTGAGGTAAAGGATCATAGCGACAATAGCACCGGCACCGGCGATAACTCCGGTCAAAACAATAGCTGATTCTAAAGCCGGGATATGACCGATAGCAAAAGCAATCCAACCGGCAGCCATACCTGTGATTAAAGCAGGAATGAAACCTTTTTTAATCATCTTGCCGCCGCCGATCAAAGCGAACATGCCAAAACAAATCATTGTGGAAACAACAGGCAGATATAAGGAGAAATATTTAGCTGCCTCATTAAGCGGGACTTGTGTCAGGTCAGAGAATACGACCAAGGGAGCTGCCATCATGGAGTAAGTACAAAGAGCGTCGAAACCGATAGCGGGCAGGGCAACGCATAAAATTTTCGAATATCCCAAGTCTCTCAAAATCGGAGGCAGGAAGGACAAGGGATTTGCCCCGACGGAGTTGAGCAAAGTACCGGCACCAATGTTAACAATCATGGTACGGGCTTCAACATTTTGCGGAGACAAAGCTTTCATGAAAACACCAATTCTTTGCAAAGCGCCAACTTCTTCCATGAATGCAACTTGGAAAATAGAAGTTGCCACCATCAGTCCCATGGGGAAAGAGGTCAAAGCACCGTGTCCGCTGGCTCTCAAGGCAATAGAGAGCGGCGTATCAAAAAATGTCAAAGCAAAAATGAGAGTTAAAAGAAAAGTAACTAATGCACACCAGTGAGTATGAGCTTTAAAAACAACCAGCATGATAGCACATACTATAACAGGAATTAAAGTAAGAAGAACATTCAACCCTATCACTTTAATAAGCCCTCCTTTAAAAAGTTTATAAATTTTATTTAAAATAAATGCAGATAATATATAAAGCAACAATCAAAAGGCCCAACTAACTAGGTAACTATTATAATAAAAATTCTAGATTTAAAAACAAATTATGTTTTATTATTCCATACCGACTGTCTTAAATCACTTTAAGTAATATTGCAAGGCTGTGTTTTTAAATATGAATATTTATTATTTTTAGAACAAGCCGCTGTTACCCTGTTTTACCTCCCTTCATGAAAGATTAATTGTTGCTCTGTAGCCAATTTATATATAAACAGCAAAGGCAGATTATATGCTGATCATTATATTTTTTGTCATGTTCCAAATACATGAAATCTTATTAATACACCCCCGGGTATCCTACTAAGATCCAAGAGACTTCCTAAAAAATTATTATTCTAGAGTTTGGCGGTTAGTCGACTGACTGTACTATGTGAAAAAAAATAATGCGGCTAGTCAACTGCCTGCGCTATGTGAAAAATAATGCGGTTAGTCGACTGACTGTGCTGCGTGAAAAAAATAATGCGGTTAGTCGACTGACTGTTGCTATGTAAAAAAATAATTTTTTGTTTAATGCACCCCCCGTTTTGCAACGGGGGTGCATTAATAAGATTTCACAATAAACTAATAGTTTTTTATACAGGAGGCATGGTTTTGGTGAAAATCATGCACATTATCATAACAGCAATTAACAAGATAATGGCGATCTTGAATGTGCTTTTAATAACAGCGCCTTCTTCACCAATAGCATCGATTGTAGCAGCAGCGTTTTGCAATTTTGCCGGGGAAATAACGCTGGCCAAACCACCTGCGATACCAGTGGCCGCGGTAATAACAAGAGTATTCAATCCCAATGTAGCACCAGTTTGGATATTATATTGAGCAAACATAGCTAAAGCGGAAGCCTCAGATGAGGTTACAAAACCACCGAACATACCCAAAGGACCAACAATCAATGGATAGAGAGAACCAAATGCATTTGCAGAGACTTCAGCCAAAACAGAAATCATGTTGTGATGAGGATCAAGCAAAGCCCAAGTGCCATCAGCCATTGCTTGATAGCCGGTGTAGTTCATCAAAAGACCTAATGCAAAGAAAATCATAGTGGCAATACCAGGCTTAGGCGCACGTTTGGCCCATTTTTTCATGGTTTCTTTTAATTGCGCTCCGGTAGGACGGAAAACGATAAAAGAAAGCAAGGTACTGACCAAAACCCAGAAATAAGCATTATACACAGGACGCAATTTGACGGAAGCCAAAGGAATAACGTTTACGGCAGCTTCCATCTTAACACGTAACAGCTCATTGATCGGGGGTACAAAAGCTACGATCAAAAGACAAACGATCAGGATTAACCAAGGGGACAGAGCTTTGCCCAATGACATAGTTTTTTCGATTTTCTTGTCTTCTTCAGAAAGAACAGAGCGGTCGATAATAACGCTCTTGGTAGCTTTGAGATAGATCAACATAGCAACGAGGGACACTAAGCCTGCAATAACACCTGTCAAAACGATAGCTGATTCCAAAGCCGGGATATGGGCAATAATAAATGCCACACCACCAGCGACCAAACCCGTGATCAAAGCGGCAACAAAGCCTTTTTTGACCATTTTGGCACCGCCTACCAGGGCGAACATACCAATACAGATCATGGTGGAAATAACAGGCAGGTACATAGAGAATACTTTTGCAGCATCCACAAGAGAGACACCGGTTAAGTCACAGTATGTTACTAAAGGAGCAGCTAACATAGAATAGGTACAAAGGGCATCAAAACCGATAGCCGGCAAGGCTATGCAAAGGAAATTGGAATACCCCATACTCTTCATAATTGGCGGTAAAACAGAAACCGGTGTTGCACCTACGGAAACCAAGGTTGTGCCGGCAGATAAGTTGATCATCATGATCTGCGCTTCTTTATTGCCAGGAGACAAAGTCTTCAGGAAAACGGCAACTCTAGCAATGGCACCCGTAGATTCCATAAAGGAAACCTGCAAAATTGAGAAAATAACCATAATTGAGATTGGGAATGAAGTTAGAATACCGTGAGCACTGGCTTGAAGGGCCACACCAAAAGAGGTGCTAAAGAAGATGACCGAGATAATGATTGCGACGATCCAGCCGATGATAGCGCTAAAATGTGTTGGCACTTTAAAAACGATGAGCAACACAGCTACCAGGATAATCGGAAGAAGCGTCAATATTGTCAGCAATCCTATCATTGTGAATTTCCTCCCTTATTTAATTTAATAATTTATAATACTTTGACTTTAAAAGAGTCAATACCTAAACATGCCTCTAATAATATATAATTATCTTAAAACAAAATGCCTGCGAAAGCTACTTGAAATTACAAAATTACACAATAAACACATTCATTTATTAATATTTAACAAATAATATCAGCAGGCAAGACAATCATTTGACATATTCCGGTACCAATCCGATGTAGTCACCATAAATTGCAACGACTCTTATACTTAACTATCCTCCCTTCGTAGTGTTAATTATAAACTAATATTATCGCCAGTTACACCTCTTATATATTATATTATTCGAAGAAAATATACAACAGTTAATTTAAAAAATTTGCGATTATTTTGCGAAAAAATTTTTCCATTATATTAGGAGAGCGGAATTATAAAACTAGAAAAACCAAAATATGCCCTCAATGTGGCCTTTAAGAAAAATACGTTATATAAAACATACATTTTTTGCTATTCTTGTTAGTTATAGGTAGATTTTAAAAAATTTCTCAAAATTTAATACATTTTTAAATATTCAGTTAAAACAGAAATTTTCTTATCCATTTACTGCCAATCAAAGCCAATATTTACTCGCTTATTTTCGGAAACTAGAATAAAATCGCTTATTTAATTCTTTTTTTACGGAAAAAATCTTGCAGAAGCGCTGAAGATCCATCTGCCAAAATGCCGGATCTGACTTGCATTTGGTGATTAAAAGGCTCAAAACGAACCAAATCCAAAACGCTGCCGGCTGCACCCGTTTTTGGATCAGGGGCAGCATAAACCAGTCGCTCTATGCGTGCTTGAATCATTGCTCCCGCGCACATAGCGCAGGGCTCCAGCGTCACATAAAGAGTGCAGCCCAAAAGTCGCCAGGAATTCAAGGCTCGGCAAGCATCCCGGATCGCGACCATCTCCGCATGCAAAGTAGCATCACAATCCGTTTCCTTGCGATTATAGCCATAGGCAATTATCTGATCATTATTGACAATCACGGCACCTACCGGCACCTCATCAATGGCTGCCGCTTTAGCTGCCTCGATTAAAGCTTGGCGCATAAAATATATATCTTTGTCCATTTATTTCATCATCCGTATCTTTTTGACTCATTATAGCACAAAGACTAATCTTTTATAATACCTAAGACTATCGGAATGCATATTTTTTCATGATATAATTATTTATTATTAATGATTTTTGCTATATTATTTTGAAATTTAGACAGCCGCTATTACACGAACAACAAACTCTGCTGGGCAAAAAGGCTAAGTAAGTGCCTACCCCTTTGTCTTGCACTGTCAAAAACGTGCAGACTTAATAAAGGACTAAAAATATCGCGAACCACCTAAACATGATTCGCGATATTGGCTGCCGGCCCTTGCCGACTGGCGTTCCCGAGAGGATTCGAACCTCCGACCTGTCGCTTAGGAGGCGACCGCTCTATCCTGCTGAGCTACGAGAACATCAAAGCTATTTTACTCCATTTGCGGGCATTCGTCAATTAAAAAAGCGGAGAGCTAATCTCCGCTTTTTTCCAGGAAATTAATCGGCTTTGTCTTTTTTTGAGAGAGCGATATTTCTATCTTGTTGACCACAAAGCAGATGGCGCCAATTATCAGCATCACCGGTACGGTAATGCCAATCACAGAATTATAGGACATTAAAAG
>CAYRML010000071.1:0-7013 GCA_964425485.1 uncultured Peptococcaceae bacterium
CATATCTTTTATATATTGCGATTTGTAAGTTAATGTGTTCTTTTTTTGAGGCAAAACCATTAATTATTCCAATAATTATATATTTGTCATTATATAAATATTTATTGATGATTTTATTAATTTTAATATTTTTTATATAACCTAATTTAATGTTATTGAATAAAACTTCTATAGTTTCAGTAGTTTTATCTTGAACAAAAAAGACATTCTGGCCTAACTTAATATCTTTATGATCAATGACATACTCTTGGGTTATTATCACTTTTACATTATAAAAAGCTTCTTTAAGAATATACTGGAATGCGGACTTTTCAAACCTTATCACCTTTTTATTGCCGGCAATAAGATTTTCTTCCGATCTTGAATCTTCATATTTTTTTAAGATAGAATCTTGAATATTCCGAAGCGTACTATGACAAACATCTTTTTCTTCCATATCAATACCCCGCTTTCTGCTTCAGATCATCGAATAAATATAAAGATATAGTAATATTAATTATAACACTAGAATTCAGGTATGGATAGGAAACCGGGGCAAGAAAATCTTTATTAGAAAAATAATTTTCTGGGCTAGTTGCAGGTATTAAGGCATTCAATGTATAATTCTATCTAAAAATAATATGTCTTGTTACATAATGTGATATTTTATCTTAATTTTGAAGGTGATAAATATAAACGATATAATTAACTTGTCGATCGATCTCGTTAAAAATATGTCAGTAGTTATTGTGCTGGCCTATGTCTTGACCAGAACCGGCATATTTTCTTCTCTGATGAAAAAACAGAGCATTAGCTGGAAGCAGCGTATAATTTTGATCATCGTTTTTGGTCTGTTTTCTATTTTTGGTACCTTGAGTGGTATTGATATCAATGGTGCTATTGCCAATATTCGTGATTTGGGGCCTGCTATTGCCGGTTTGCTTGGCGGTCCTCTGGTCGGGATCGGAGCCGGACTGATAGGTGGTATCCATCGTTACGGCTTGGGTGGCATTACAGCATTTCCTTGTTCCATATCAACTATTTTGGCTGGTTTGGTCGGCGGCTTGATTTATTATCATAAGAAGGGTGAGTTCCCCGGCATCAAGGAAGCCGTAATATTTATGGGCCTTTTTGAGGCATTTCATATGGGGTTGAATCTACTGATAGTGCGGCCTTTTGATCAGATCCTCATCATCATAAAAAGTGTCAGCCTGCCTATGATTTTTACAGGTGCTTTAGGTATGGGCATTTTTGCTTTTGTTGTCCACAACTTGGTCAAGGAAAGGGAGACTCAAAAGCAAAAAGAGCTGATCGAGGGGGAATTAACAGTTGCCCGCGAGATTCAGATGAGTATTGTGCCCAAAATTTTCCCAGCTTTCCCCGGCCGGCCGGAATTTGATGTATTTGCTGTTTTATATCCCGCTAAAGAAGTCGGAGGGGATCTCTATGATTTCTTTTTATTAGATGATGACCATCTTTGCTTTACTGTTGGTGATGTATCGGGTAAAGGTGTCCCGGCATCTCTTTTTATGGCCGTGACTAAGACGTTGATAAAAGCAAAAGCTGATATAAAAACAGCCGACAACCTCAAGGCTGATGAGATTTTGCATGCGGTAAATAATGTGCTTTGTGAAGAGAACGATTCCGGCATGTTTGTCACCGATTTTTTAGGCATATTGACTATTTCCAGCGGTGAAGTTGTCTATAGTAATGGCGGACATAATTTGCCCTATATACTGAGACATGACGGTACTTTGATCATGTTGCCCAAACTGGCCGGAATGGCACTGGGTGTGATGGATGGCATAACATATCACAGTGCCAGTGTGAAATTGAATCCCGGAGACAGTCTGATCATGTATACAGATGGCGTAACTGAAGCCATGAACGAAGCCGGAGTATTGTTTGGTGAAAAACGCCTGGAGGACTGTTTGACGGGATTAATTGGTAAAGATGCCAAAGAGGAAGTGGAAATTATCCTTGATGCCACTCATAGTTTTGTGGATAAAGCGGAGCAATCCGATGATATTACTATAGTTGTTTTAAAATACTTAGGAGATGACGAAAAAGAACTTATGGCAGTAAAAAAGGAGATGTCTTATGATTAAGAAAAAAAAGATTCCGATGTTTTGTGTAGTATTGCTCTTGCTTTTGGCGCTTACAATGGGAGGTTGCGGCAGCAGCGATGGAGAAATTACCGAGCTTGCCCAACTTGATGGCCAAGTATTTGCCGTGCCGACAGGCACTGCTGCCGATCAGTTGGTTTTATCAAAAATTCCCAACGCGCAATTTCAATATTATAATACCGTGTTTGATGCCTGTCTGGCTGTCAAATCGGGCAAAGCTGTTGCCGCCGCTTATGATGAGCCGATTTTAAGAAATATCGCTGCCAAAACTGAAGGCCTTTATGTCCTGCCGGAGATGATTACGGAAAATAATTATGCTTTTGCCGTTCAATTGGATAATAAAGAACTAAAAGCTACTATTGATAAAGTAATCAATGATCTGAAAAGCAATGGCACCTATGATGATATGTTGAAACGCTGGCTGCCGGAAACAGGCGCCCCTGCCTCAATGCCGGAAATTCCGCTGACCGGCGATAATGGCGTTCTCCGGTTCGGTACGGCTGCCATAACCGAGCCCTTTTCTTTTGTGGATGGAAGCCACGAAGAGGTGGGTTTTGATATCGAGCTGGCTAAATATGTGGCCCAGGAATTAGGGATGAAGCTGGAAATCGTCGACTTGGACTTTGTTTCTCTGCTGCCTGCTTTAGCTTCAGACAAGGTGGATATGATCGGTGCTTGTTTGACTATTACCGAGGAAAGAGCCAAAAGCGTCTTATTTTCCGAACCCTATTATGAAGGCGGTATAGCTGCTTTGGTCAAAAAATAGAGGGCCAAGATGAAAAAAGGAGAACGACTTTTATTAATTTTTGCGCTGATAGGTTTAATTTTGTGTCTGACAGGCTGCGGAAAAACAGAAGGCATCAATAGCATCATATCATTTTTTCAGGGTGTTTCCCAAAGTTTCTATAACAATATCATCTTGGAAGACCGCTATCTCTTAATTCTGGATGGCTTGAAAACAACAGTAATAATTTCTATTCTGTCGCTTGTTTTCGGTACTTTGCTGGGTGCTCTGCTTTGTTATATGAGCATATGCCACAACAAAGTTTTAAATTCAATTGCCAAAGTATACATAATGATTTTGCAAGGCACTCCGGTGCTGGTGCTGTTGATGATTATCTTCTATGTGATATTTGCCTCGGTCAATATCAATGCTATTTTCATTTCCATGATCGCCTTTGGACTAAATTTTGCTGCTTCTGCCTCAGAGATATTTAGTAACGGTATAAAAAGTGTTGATAAAGGCCAGACAGAAGCCGGCATTGCCATGGGTTTTACCAAAACCCAGACCTTTGTTCATATTATATTACCACAGGCAATCAGAAGGATAATGCCTATCTACCAGGGAGAATTTATTAATATGGTCAAGGAAACTTCCGTGGTAGGTTATATTGCTGTGCAGGACCTGACTAAGGCCAGTGATATTATTCGCAGCCGGACTTTTGACGCCTTCTTCCCTTTGATTATCGCAGCTGCCATCTATTTTGTGATTACCTGGCTGTTGATTTTGGTGCTTAGCTATGTAGAGCGAAGAATAAATCCTAAAGCCACAAAGAGGCAGGTGAGAAAAGCAGCATGATCAAAGTGGAACATCTTTCTAAAAAATTCGGTGATCTTACCGTTCTTAAAGATCTTAATACCAAGATAGAAAAGGGAGAGGTTATTGCCATCATCGGCCCTTCCGGTACGGGAAAAAGCGTCTTTTTGCGTTGTCTTAATCTGCTGGAGAAGCCTACGGGCGGTAAAATCTTCGTTGATGGAGTGGATATCCTTGATAAAAATACCGATATTACCAAGATCAGACAAAGGATGGGTATGGTTTTTCAGTCCTATAATCTATTTGTGAATTTTACTGTTCTAGAGAATGTGGCCATCGGACCTATTAAATTATTAGGCCAAAGTAAAGCCGAAGCCGAAAAAAGGGCCATGGAACTATTGAAAATGGTAGGCTTGGCCGAGAGAAGCCAGAGTTTTCCTGACGAGCTGTCCGGCGGCCAAAAGCAGAGAGTTGCGATTGCCCGCTGCCTTTCTATGGATCCGGAAATCATCCTCTTTGACGAACCGACCTCTGCTCTTGACCCGACTATGGTTAGCGAGGTTGTGGCGGTTATTCGGCGTTTGGCTAAAGATGGTATGACCATGATTATTGTTTCTCATGAAATGGAATTTGCTAGAAATGTGGCCAAACGGGTCTTTTTCATGGAAGAAGGGGGCATTTATGAAGAGGGAACCCCCGAGCAGATTTTTAATGATCCGCAAAAGGAAAAAACCAAGACCTTTATTAACCGCATCCGCAGTTTCCAATATCATATTGCCACTCCTGATTATGATTTATATGCCATGAATGCGGAGATCGAGGCCTTTTGCGAAAAATATGGCTTCCCTAAAAAGGTCAGACACAATGTTTTGTTATTGCTGGAAGAACTGCTGGCTATGATGAATCCGGCCGGTCAGTGGTCAGAAATCGATATTTGTTTATCTTATTCGGAGAAATATGATTATTTAAACTTGACCATCGAGAACAGCGGCGAAAAATTCAATCCCTTGGAGGATAATGATTTATTTGATGATCTAGGCATCGCCATTATCCGTAATTTGTGCGAAAACCTGGGATATGAGCGGGTTGATGATAAGAATAGAGTTAGTTTGATCGTTAAAAAAGGATAATATTTGAAGGGGAGTTATTATGGATATAAAAAAAGTCACCAACGACAACACTGTTACTGTTGCTTTGACCGGCAGGCTGGATACTGTAACCAGTGTGCAGCTCTCAAATGAGCTAAATCCGATTCTTGAAACTGGATCAGCAAATTTGATATTTGATTTTAAGGAATTGGAATATATCAGCAGCGCCGGGTTGCGGGTTATTCTTATGGCACAAAAGAAAATCAATGCTCAGAGCATGGATATGGAGATTATTGGGGCTAATGAAATGGTTAAGGAAGTGTTTGATATGACAGGGTTTTCCGAAATCCTGAATATTTCCTGCTAAAAACTTTTCCAATCTATACGAACCGGTTGCATCTTAATAGTTAGGGAGGTTTTTTAATTGGAAAAATTAAGAGTAAAAGCCATAATGGATAATTATGATAAATGTATATCCTTTATCGAGGAACAATTACAAAAATCCGGTTTTGATAACAAGGCCATAATTAAAGTCGTCACTGCCTGTGAAGAAATCATTGTCAATGTTATGAATTATGCCTATTCTCCCAAGGAGGGTGAATTGGATATAGTTTTTGAGGACGATGTTGATGCCGTAAAAATCACTTTTGTTGATAATGGCAACCCCTTTAATCCTTTGGATAATCCAGATGTGGATATTACTTTGCCCGTCGACCAGCGTGAAATCGGCGGCTTAGGGATCTTGATGGTCAAAAAGTTTATGGATGATGTAAATTATGAGTATAAAAATCATCAGAATATCTTAACCGTCATGAAAAGACATCTGTCAAAATGAGGTTGTTAAATACGGTGCGCTCAGGAAAACAAAACAGGAAGTGGGCTTTTATCATGAAAGAAAATTATTGTCAAAGCTGTTGCATGCCAATGGGTAATACCGATGAAATGTATGGAACGAATGCTGACGGCAGTAAAAGTGGAGATTACTGCGAGAATTGTTTTGAAAATGGTGAGTTTACAATGAATTGTTCAATGGATGAAATGATTGAGTTTTGTGTCCCCCACATGGCTTCCGCCAATGTCGGTATTAGCGAAGATACAGCCCGGAACATGATGCGGGAGTTCTTCCCAACATTGAAACGCTGGACGCAAATCTAAGCTGCATACAGCAAAGGGCAAGATAAATGTAATTTGATTATGGTTAACCCGAAGCATATTGCAAGAGAGCATATTTATTATGTTATCCTGGAAAAAGGCAATAATTTTCGGACAATCCACCTATAGAGTTAGTCATGGTATAAGGCGGAACTACCAATCTCTACTTTCATAAATAGCCGAGAGGATATGGATATCCATTCTCTCGGCTATTTTGCGCTTCTAAACAGTAAATTTTGCGCGGAGATATCGAGCAGAGTGTAGAAGTCTCACCTACTATAAGCGCACAATTAAGCACTGATGGGATTTGGTTGAACGGCATGGGCAGTAAATATAAAAAATTACTTATAAATATAAGAAATAATATAATTAACTGCCTTTAAAAATCATGAAGAGAGTTTTATGGTACACATAATAGTATACAATAGATTATGAAGGGAATTAATCACAATCAATCAATTTTATATAGGAGGATCGGTATATGCATAAAAGTATTAGGTTTTTTATTTTATTAGCAGTTATAGCCTTATCTTTTGCAGCTTCTATGACAACATTTGCTTCTGAAACGGATAAAGGAATTTTTGCCAATAACAGCATCTTAACAAACGAAGCAAGCACTGATGCTACTTTGCAATGGTTAGGGTTATCCGATGGATCAGGCGATACCGTTTCACTTTCGCCGTCATTTGTTTCCGGTACCACAAGTTATAGCGCTGATGTTAAGGAAAATCAAACCACAGTAGACATTGGTTTTGAGGCATATGATAGCAATGCAGAGGTAAAACTCTCTTTTAATGATAATTATATGGAAACATATGATGGCAGCGGCCATTCAGGAGATTTGACCTTGGCTGAAGGTTCTAATGAAATTGAATTACAAGTGACGGCTGAAGACGGGGTGACAGTCAAAACCTATACTATCACCATCAATAAGGTGCCTTTAAGTAATTCAGCCGATTTAACTGAGATCCGTTTATCCGACAGGTCTTCCAATCAGAATGTTATACTGGATCCCGGATTTGATGAAGATATTATTGAATATTCAGCCGACGTAAAAGAAAATTGCAGTACATTAAGAGTAAGATTTGCAGCCGATAAAATTAAGTCCGAAGTAAAACTTTATCTTAATGA
>CAYRML010000072.1:0-6791 GCA_964425485.1 uncultured Peptococcaceae bacterium
ATATTTGCTTCCCTCTTTTAATTTGTTAATGCCAGTTATATTGAAATATTATGTTTGGTATGTTAATATGTTTAGGTGAGCTGCGGGTGTGGCGGAATGGCAGACGCACCAGACTTAGGATCTGGCGGGAAACCGTGGGGGTTCAAGTCCCTTCACCCGCACCAGTATAAAAGACCTTTTATCAGTTGTGATATCTGGTCTTTTTTTATATTAGTACTACACCAAACACCACACTTTATTTTAAAAGTGTACCGAACACATCATCAAGAATGCTCACAACTCTTTGTATCCTGCCTTTGACATCATGACCGTATATACCAAAGGTATCCATGCTTCTGCTATGGCCAACGTCCTTTTTAAACACTATTTTGCGAACCTTCAGCTTTGGTAAGCATATGTTTAATATCCGTTTCACAAGTTATTGCAATAAATTATCAAACAATAGCCGCTATTAAGCATTAAAAATACTGGTACAGGCACCTTGCATAATCTTGTTATCACAGATAATCCGGGAGTTGCTTCCGAGGATAATTAACTGAAATATGTTGCTGACCCGGTTTCTGCCTTCCTTAATAACAGCAGCGGAACAGTCGTTTGCGTGATTGATGTGACTGTAACCGTAGGCACGGATGGTATGATTTTTGTACTTTCCGGTACTCTTAATATAATTTCGACCTTTGGTCAAAGACACTATTGATATCACTAATACTGCAACCTTTACTGCTAACGAAGGTAGTGAAAGCGGTACGGGGTATTCGGATACTGCATCCACAATAATTACTCGTATAGAATGGCATTGTATGCTGGTTTAACTTTGCCAATTTAAAAATATTCATGAATAATATTTATAAAATATAACAAACTAGTACCATAAACTATTTTATGAGGTGATTAAAAAAAATGAAATTTACTCAAAAAGAAACAATGCTTTTAAAAGACTTGAAAGATCAAGAACAAACTTGTGTAGAAAAGTATACTAAATATGCTTCTGATGCCAATGACAGCCAGCTGAAAAATTTATTCTCCCAACTTTCACAACATGAACAACAGCATTTGAGTACAATTACTCAAATCATGAGCGGTACCGTTCCGTCTATGCAGTCCGGTGGCGGCCAACAACAAATGCAGCTTACTTTTACTCCTTCTTATGATACGGCTTCCAGCACACCTCAAAAACAGAAGGATAGCTTTTTATGCAGCGATCTTTTATCCACTGAAAAATTTGTATCGGCGGAATACAATACCTGTATTTTTGAGTTTAAAGATACAAATATCAGAAGTGCACTGAATCATATACAAAAAGAAGAGCAACAGCATGGTGAACAAATATATAAATATATGGAAGCAAACGGAATGTATAATTAGAATTTGACCGTCATCATAGTTTTGAAATCGGTTATCTTGTGAGTCCTGCCGATAGATGTATATCGGCAGGACTGGGAAAAGAGCAAAATGGATAAAAGGATTCAACCATTGTGGTTTGAATCTTTTTATCCATTTTCTGGTATACAGAACTTGATTTAATTTACTATAAATATGGTGGGATATGATAATATTTTTTCTGTTTTTGCCGGGGAAAGGCAGGTAAACTTTTATAACGTTGCTATTGCAACGGAATATTATTAGTGCTATGATATAATAAAATTATCTTATGACAGATGGAGTGGAGGCATGACTGTGAACTTGCAGCAAACAGATAGATTTAAACCGCCCATAATACTGTTACTTATTATATTACCTATAGTTGCTGCTTTGGTTGCTTTGGCTTTAGGACGATACAGCATACCCATACCCGATGTTTTAGACGTTTTGATTAGCGGCATGTCCGGAAATATGGATATGGACAGCCAAAATACCATCATAATTTGGAATGTACGTGTGCCGCGTATATTATTGGCATTGATGGTAGGCGCCGGACTTTCCTCTGCGGGCGCTGCTTTTCAAAGCTTATTTGCCAATCCTTTGGCTACGCCGGATACCTTGGGCGTAGCTTCCGGGGCCAGTTTTGGGGCTTCTTTGGGTTTGCTTTTAGGTTTTGGTTTGATTGGCGTGCAATTTATGGCTTTAGGCACCGGCGTTATCGCAGTGGCTTTGACCTATATTATTTGTAGAGATAGAGGACGCTCCAATAACACGATTATTCTGGCCGGTATTATTATTGGCTCCTTGTTTACGGCCCTTGTTTCTCTGGTCAAATTTGTGGCGGATACGGAATCCCAGCTGCCGTCCATTACTTTTTGGCTGATGGGCAGTTTGGGTTCTGTCAGTTATAATTCCTTGCTTTTTGGCGCGCCGCTGATTATTGTTGGTTTAGTGATATTGTTCGCTCTCAAGTGGCGGCTTAATATATTGCCTTTGCCGGATGACGAGTCTCGCTCCTTGGGTGTGAATATTCGTCTTTTGCGCGTGGTTACGGTTATCTGCGCCACTATGATTACGGCCGCCAGCGTGGCTATGTGTGGACAGGTTGGTTGGGTCGGACTTTTGATACCTCATATTTGCAGGATGGCTTTTGGCAGTAATAATCTGAAAATATTGCCTGCCTCTATCAGCTTTGGTGCCGTATTTATGCTGATAATCGATACAGTAGCGCGCAGCGCTACGGCCGCAGAGATTCCTATTTCTATCCTCACTGCTTTGCTGGGCGCACCGGTATTTATTATGCTGCTCAGACGTTCCGGGGGGTGGAGTATATGATTTTTCAGGTTAAAGGCGGCTGTTTTTCCTATCAAAAAAATCCTGAGCCGGATAAATACCTGTTACAAGATATAAATTTCAGCACCGAAAACGGTGATTTGATTGCCGTTCTTGGCCCTAATGGTTCCGGCAAGACTACCTTGCTGCGTTGCATGATGGGGTTTTTGCGTTGGCACAAGGGGCAAAGTTTGATCAATGGCCAGGATGTTCATGATATGCCATATCGGGAGATTTGGAGCAAACTGGCTTATGTGCCTCAGGCCAAAAATACTGTTTCCGCTTATACGGCAGAGCAAATGGTGCTTTTGGGACGCAGCAATCATATAGGCATGTTCGGGCAGCCCTCGCAAACCGATTTAGAGAAGGCACAGGCGGTGATGGACAGTTTGGGCATACTGGGTATTGCCAAGAAAAAATGTTCCCAAATCAGCGGCGGAGAGCTACAAATGGTGCTTATCTCCAGGGCTTTGGTGTCAGAACCGGAGCTGTTGATCTTGGATGAGCCGGAATCCAATCTGGATTTCAGAAATCAGCTCATCATCCTTAATACCATGGCCAGACTAGCTTCCGAAGGTATGACCTGCATTTTTAATACCCATTATCCCGCGCATGCCCTGCAAAGGGCCAACAAATCACTTTTGCTGGGCAGACATGGTATATATTTATTTGGTGATACCAAGAAGGTAATCAGCGAGCAAAATATCGAGGAGGCCTTCGGCGTTAAAACAGTGATCGGACAAATAGAAACTGACAGTAATATTTTGTATGATCTTTTGCCTATACGGCTAACAAAATCAATAACACCGGCAAAGAAACCGGAGCTGAAAAAGGAGGTATCTCTGATGGAAGAAAGGTTGGCAATCATCGCCATTATTGCCGGTGACCGGCATATGGCCGATCATATCAATAATCTTTTAGGCGAATATGGGCAATATATTATCAGCAGGATGGGTATGCCTTATGAGAAAAGAGGAGTTTTTATCATCAGCGTGATCATGGATGCGCCGCATGATATAGTGGAGGCTTTATCGATGAAGTTAGGCTCTTTGCCCGATGTCAGTGTCAAGACTACTTATTCCAAAAAATAGGAGTGATATCAAATGAAAGATCAGGATTCTTTGAACAGCACACCGCGTTCCAACAGGTTACATATAGGGGTTTATGGCCGCCGCAATGCCGGTAAATCATCGCTGATCAATGCTATTTGCGGCCATGAGGTGGCTCTGGTTTCCGAAGTGGCCGGCACCACCACAGATCCTGTATATAAATCTATAGAGCTGCATGGATTGGGGCCTTGTGTGCTGATTGATACTGCCGGTTTTGATGATGAAGGTTCCTTAGGACATCTGCGGGTGGAAAAAACTGCGGATGCTATCAACAAAACAGATATAGCTATCCTTTTGATTAGCGCTGGAAATGGTCTTGATCTTGATTTATCCCAGGAAAAGATCTGGCTGAAAAAATTGCGTGATAAAAAAATACCAGTGTTATGCGTTCTTTCTAAGGCTGATCTGTGTGGGGATTGCGCGGCCGTTTTGAGGCTTATCAAAGAACAATTAGGATTGGATGCCATAAAAGTTTGCAGCAATGATTCGGCGACACAAAAATATATGCATGAGGCTCTGTTGCGCCTCTTGCCGGAAGGTTTCGAGCGTTTTAGTATCACCGGCCGTTTAGTGCGGCCACGGGATGTGGTGCTTTTGGTCATGCCTCAGGATATACAGGCCCCGGAAGGCAGGTTGATTTTACCTCAGGTGCAGACCATCAGGGATCTTTTGGATCATCAGACGGTGGTGATATGCGTGACGGCGGATCAGTTGGATGCGGCCTTAGCGGCTTTACAGTCGCCGCCTGATCTTATCATTACCGATTCCCAAGTATTCCCTTTGGTTTATGAAAAGAAACCGCCGCAATGCAAATTAACTTCCTTTTCTGTTTTGCTAGCCGCAGTCAAAGGGGACATAGACCAGCTGGTGGAGGGCGCCCGTGCCATCAAATCATTATCGGAAAAATCTCGGGTTTTGATTGCCGAGGCTTGCACCCATGCTCCTTTGGAAGAGGATATCGGCCGGGTTAAAATACCCCGCATGCTGAAAAAACGCTTTGGTGAAGGTATTACCGTCGATATGGTCAGTGGTACCAATTTCCCAGCTGATCTGAGTGTTTATGATTTGATAGTTCATTGCGGCGCCTGTATGTTCAATCGTAAATATTTGATGAACAGGTTAGAAGTCGCCAAGGCCGCCGGTGTTCCTATTACCAATTATGGTGTTTTGCTTGCGGAATTAGGCGGTATACTGGATAGGATCAGCTATTAGGGCGGGAGGATTGCCATGCAAGACCTTCATATTTTACAAAAGTCTGTGCTTTTTTACGGCATGACAGAACAGGAGATCAAAGAGGCGCTTGACTTTTATGAAGCAGAATTTACGAGCTATAAAAAGGGTGAATATATACTGCATGCCGGTGATAAGCTGAACCGCTTCGGTTTTGTGCTTTGTGGCGTGGTACAGGTATTTATGGATGATATAAACGGCAATCGTATTGTAATGGCCAGTGTGACGCCCGGTATATCATTTGGGGAATCCTTATGCTTTTTGCAAGCCGTGGATAATGATATTTATATCATGGCCGGATCTGATTGCCGGGTTATGTGGCTTTCTTGCCATGGCATGAAGGATAACAGCTATTTTGCGGATGAAAAATGGCATAAAATGTACATGCGTTTTACTTCTTTGCTGGCAGGCAGAACTCTGGCTATGAATGATCGTATTCAGATTCTTTCCAAACATACGCTGAGGGAGAAACTTTATACCTTTTTTGCCCAATGTTGCCTGCACTATGATAGTATGTGCTTCGATATAGATATGGACAGAGAGGTTATGGCTGCCTATTTGGGCGCGGATCGCAGTGCCCTTTCCCGCGAATTATCCAAACTGCGCCGGGAGGGTTTTTTGGATTATCATAAAAACCACTTTGTGATTAAAAAGGCGGCCAAGAAATAATTCTTAATTAAATAAGTCCGTTGCATTTGCAACGGACTTTTCTTTCCGGCTTAGGTTATCATATTAAAAAGCAGGAGGTGTTGGCTATGGACAACAAAGCATTGATCGATAAACTTAATCAGCAGAAATGTTTGACAAAAGAAGAGTTTGTCTCTTTACTCAGTAGTTTTCAAGAAAGTGACCGGGTCTATGCGGCAGAAGTGGCCCGTGCTATAGCCGAACGCTCTTTCGGTAAAAAAATTTATATCAGGGGCATCATCGAATTTTCTAATTACTGCAAAAATGATTGTTATTATTGCGGGATCAGAAAAAGCAATAAAAATGCCGCGCGCTATCGGCTTAGCAAAGAGGATATCCTGTTTTGCTGCCGCAAGGGTTATGAACTTGGTTTTCGCACTTTTGTTTTGCAAAGCGGGGAGGATCCCTATTATACAGATGAGATGATGGTTGATATTATCAGCGCCATCCGCAAAACCTATGGCGATTGTGCTATCACCGTTTCCGTCGGGGAAAAGAGCCAAGAGAGTTATGAAAAATATTTTGCAGCCGGTGCCGATCGTTTTCTTTTGCGGCATGAAACGGCTAATGCCGACCATTATGCACGGCTGCATCCGCCGGAACTTTCTTTTGATCGGCGTTTCAATTGTTTATATGAACTGAAGGAAATAGGTTTTCAGACTGGTTGTGGCTGTATGGTTGGGGCCCCTTTTCAGACTATGGAAAATCTGGCCGAAGATATGCTGTTTATGGCTGATTTTAAACCGCAGATGATCGGGATTGGGCCCTTTATCCCTCATAAAGACACTCCTTTTAAGGACTTTCCTGCAGGCAGTGCCCCCATGACTTTGTTCTTGCTCAGCTTGTGCCGGATTATGTTGCCATTTGTTTTGCTGCCCGCGACTACGGCTTTGGGTACTATCAGCGGCGAAGGGCGTAAGCAAGGAGTCCTGGCCGGGGCTAATGTGATCATGCCCAATCTTTCGCCGGCGGAAGTGAGGAGTAAATATCTGCTCTATGATAATAAGGCCTTCGTCGGTGATGATGCGGCCGAGAGTGTGGAAATGCTGAAACAACATATGGCAGAAATCG
>CAYRML010000073.1:0-6397 GCA_964425485.1 uncultured Peptococcaceae bacterium
CTAAACCGCTTGCTAACTAACGTCAAAAAAGAGGAAAGCAATGCTTTCCTCTTTTTGTTGTATATAGACTTATTTAAATTCTTACTTTCAGCTTTTCAGCAGCCGTAGCTAAATATTCATCCCTGCATGTAGGGCTTTAAGATTTAATTCTAATACTGCACCCTGAAAATATCCACCGATGATTTTTTCCCAGTTCAGTTTTTCCAGGCCTAAAGATTTGGCCACTGCGCCTAAAAGAACGATATTTTGTGCACGGATATTTCCCAAATCCTGGGCCACTTTACCGGCATTTAGTACCTTGAATTTTTGCACTGTTTCAGACAATTTAGCAATTATATTCTCCGGATAGGACTCCTTACCGCTCAGAACCGGCATAGAATAGATTTCATAATCGTTAACAATAATGGTGCCATCCTTTTTAAGCTGTTTAAGATAACGTGCCGCTTCCACTTTTTCAAAAGAGACGATCAGATCGGCCTCGCCTGCTCCTATGCAGGGAGAATATACTTTATCGCCATATTTGATCTGGGTAGTTACCGTTCCTCCCCTCTGCGCCATACCATGTATCTCTGACATCTTTACATCATGTCCCATCGATAAAAGAGCATTCGCTAATAATTTGGAGGCCAGAATTATCCCCTGTCCGCCAACACCTACTAATAAAATATTGGTATTCAATTTGCCTCACCAACCTTTATAATAGAATCAAATTTACATACCTGGCTGCAAAGCGCACAGCCGTTGCATGCGGCCCTATCTATTTCCATCCGGCCATTTTTCAGGGCCAGCGCCGGGCATCCGATTTTAAGGCAGACCTTACACATGGTGCATTTTTCATTATCAACCACACAATAATTATTAGCCCTTTTCTTTATCACATCTTTCATTAAGGCACATTCCCTTTTAGTAATGATAACAAAAGGTTCCGTGGCTTCATAGGCATCCTTAACGGCGGCGGATGTGGCCTGCAAATCATAAGGATCGACTATTCTGATATTCTCACTTTTGATACCGATGGATTTTACGACTTGCTCAATATCTATCTTATGACTAATTTCACCCATCAGAGTTTTACCCGTGCCGGGGTTTTCCTGATGACCCGTCATCGCGGTTATGCTGTTATCAAGGATCACAGTGACAATCGGCGTATTATTATAGACCACATCTACCAACCCGGTAATGCCGGAATGGAAAAATGTTGAGTCACCGATAACCGCAAAAACTTTTTCTTTTTTGTTCCCTTTTATAAAAGCCCTTTTGAAGCCTATGCCTGCCGATATTGAGGCGCCCATACAAATTACCGTATCAGTGACATTCAAAGGCGGCACCATACCCAATGTATAGCAGCCAATATCCCCGGAAGTCACGATATCTTTGTACTTGCTCATGGCATAATATAAACCGCGGTGCGGACAACCGGCGCAAAGTACGGGAGGCCTGTTAGGAACTTCAATATCTGTCTGATAGAGGTCTTCTTCCTTAGAAACAAGTAAAGAACGACTAATAATTTCCGGATTCAGCTCTCCGCAGACGGGAATCAGCTTTTTTCCGATACAATCTATGCCCATACTTTTAATATGTTTTTCCAGATAAGGCTCATTTTCTTCTATTATATAAAGTTCCTCTACCGCACCGGCAAACTCTTCTATCAATTTATCCGGCAAAGGATGGGTAAGTCCTATCTTTAAATACGATACCTTATCGCCGAATACTTCCTTGGCATGCTGGTAGGAGATACCACTGGTAATAATGCCTTTGGGAGATTTTGCCCATTCGATATTGTTCATGGGACAGAAGTTTGAGTATTCGGCTAATTTTTCCAGCCTTTCTTCAACCACATAATGCATAGCTCTGGCATTGGCCGGAGCCATGACATTTTTTTTCACATTCTTTTTATAATCTTTAATGCCCACTTCTAATCTATCTTTGATTTCAACCAGGCTTTTACTGTGACAGACCCTGGTAGTAACCCTTAAAAGAACAGGAATATCAAAACTCTCACTGATTAAGAAAGCATGTTTCATAAAATCTTTACATTCCTGACTGTCCGAAGGCTCCAGCATGGCTATTTTGGCAAAAGGTGCATACAGCCTGTTATCCTGCTCATTTTGTGAACTATGTATGCCAGGATCATCAGCCGATACGATGACCAGGCCACCATTTACCCCTTCATAAGCAATGGTAAATAACGGATCCGCCGCCACATTTAATCCGACATGCTTCATGGCGGCAAAGGCTCTGGCGCCAGCGATTGAAGCTCCGCAGGCAACCTCCAGAGCTACTTTTTCATTGGGTGCCCACTCGGAATATACTTCTTGATATTGTGACATATATTCCAGGATTTCTGTACTGGGAGTGCCAGGGTAAGCCGCGGCTATGAAACATCCTGCTTCAAACGCTCCCCTGGCTATCGCCTCATTTCCTGACATTAATTTTTTCATTATTATCCCTCCTTAAAATGTTTTTGATATGAGAGTGTAGGATTACAGGCAAATTCTTGTGGTCTTAGCTGTAATTTTCGCAAGTATTGCTGCAAATCATGTATATCATCCTGATAGTTCGGCCGATTATGCAGCCAAAGCGGCCCTTAAATAACAGGGGAAGCAGAGATATGCTTAATTCTCTGCTTCCCCCTGGCTTCTCAGGAAGGTGAGAAGTATGCGGTATTAATTTTCAGATAAAAATTTTTAATCAATATATTCAAAACGGCTGGTGAAAAAGCGCAGCATTTTTGGCTCATAGACCCATCTCAATCCACGGATGCTTTCTCTGTTTTTATAAAGATTGATAACAGCATTAGCGACTACATCCATATGAGCATAGGTATAAACTCGACGAGGAATGGTGAGGCGAACAGTTTCCAGTTTGGGGCGATAGTTTTCCCCATTGGCTTTCCTGCCGGCGGAGACAATACCACGCTCCATTGTGCGCACACCGGATTCTATATAAATGGCCGCTGCCAGCGCTTGAGCCGGCAAATGATCTTGTGGGAGATGAGCACAAAAACGGGTAGCATCAATGAAGATACCATGGCCGCCTATGGGTTCAACGATAGGAACCCCTGCTTCCAAAAGACGTTCTCCCAGATAACGAACTTGCTTGATGCGGTGTTCAATATATTCTTCCTGCATGGATTCCCGAAGTCCGCGGGCCATAGCTTCCATATCTCTGCCGGCCATACCACCATAAGAGGGCATTCCTTCATATACTACTACCCATTCTTTAGCCGTAGTAAAGAGGTCATCATCATTGATGCACAGAAAGCCGCCGATATTAGTAAGGCAATCCTTTTTACCAGACATGGTGCAACCATCGGCATAACTGAACATTTCATGAACAATATCTTTAATAGCCGTGTCAGCATAGCCTTCTTCTCTCTCCTTGATGAAATAAGCATTCTCGACACAACGAGTGGCATCCATAAACATGGGGATACCGTGTTTTTTGCACATCGCGGATACGTCGCGCAAGTTTTTCATGGATACAGGTTGACCACCGGCCATATTTACAGTGACCGCCACGCATATATATGCAATATTTTCCGCCCCTACTTCATCAATCAATGCCTGAAATTTTTTCAAATCCACATTACCTTTGAAAGGCAGATTGATAGTAGAATCATGAGCCTCGTCAATAATTATATCTCGGAAAATACCCCCATTTATTTCCTGATGAAAGCGGGTGGTAGTAAAATACATATTGCCGGGAACATACTGTCCTTGTTTAATGGCTATATGGCCTAAGAGGTTTTCCGCGCCACGGCCCTGATGAGTAGGAACGACATGTTTAAAACCGAATAACTCTTTAACAGTGGCCTCTAACCTGTACCAGTTACGACTGCCGGCATAGGCCTCATCCCCCATCATCAGTCCGGCCCACTGGTTATCGCTCATAGCATTAGTACCACTATCAGTAAGCAAATCAATATAGATGTCTTCCGAATCGATCAGGAAGGTATTATAACCTGCCTTTGCTGCCACAATCTCTCTTTGACTACGAGTATTCATCTTTACAGGTTCTACCGCTTTAATACGGAACGGTTCGGCTGGATATCTTACTTCAGTCATCTGTAATCCCTCCATTTATAATTTTTATTTTTTTTGCATAATGCATAATGCATTATGCATTATGTGTAAATTGTTAATAATATATCACTCATTTTAATCGCTGTCAATATTTTTTTATAAATTATCAATAAATTTTTGAAAATAATTAACTTCATCGCTTATCCTTGTGCCCTACTAGTAAATATGCTATAATGCTTAACGTAATATGCGTTATATTATTGATAACAGACTGGGAGACAGAATTTATGTCAAATATAATTTGCACGAAAACCTTCAATGCGCAAGTTTACGAAACCATCCGGCAGGATATCATAGACCAAAAAATCGAATTTGGAGAAATATTAGTAAATCATAAATTACAAGAACGCTTTGGTGTAAGTTCTACCCCTATCAGAGACGCCATCAATCATCTCTACCAGGAAGGACTGGTGGAAGATATCAGCAAAAGCGGTGCCCGAGTCATCACTTTTGACTTAAAAAACGCCTTAGAGATAAATGAAATCGTTTCTATGTTGAATGTAGGCGCTGTCCGACTAGCCGCCGCCAAGCCTAATGCCATGGATCTGGCGCCTGTTTTAAAAAAATATATCGCTTTACAACGGCGATTTATCAGCAGCGATGAATATTTCACCTATGATAACCTCTTCCATGAAGCCTTTTTTGACTTTTCCCAAAATTGTCGCTTTAAAAAACTCTATTCCCAATATCAAACTCTGCGGCTTTTATTAGTGCGGCTATACTATAGTAATAAGGACCGTACCAAGCCTTATTCCATCGACCAACATCAAAAAATTGTTGAAGCATATCAACAAAAAGATATTCATTTGGCTCAGGATCTGATGGAGCGTCATTTTCAAGACGCTATCCCCGCCCTGGAAAAGGTTTTAAAGTAAAAAGACCATAATTAAAATGCGGAGATTATTATTTAACCATAAAAAAGTAAAACCCCCTGATGACAGGGGTGTTTTATTTTTTTATATGATATAATCCATAAATACTCGGTGTCTCATTCTTAAAAACATCAATCATTTAAGCTTTGCTGGCATGAGTTCCCCGCACTAACAAGAATTTCGGAAGCAAATTCTACGGTGGTCGGTAAATATTATGGGGAAATTATTGTACCACCGGGTGGTTCCGCAATTATCTATTTGCATGCACCAGATTGTCAACAGCTTGATGCTGAAATAGGATTTGGCTGATGGAAAGATAAGATATAATATTAGATTTAAGAGACAGTTAATGGCTAATGCCATGAAGCTGTCTCTTTCTTTTATTTATTTAAAGGGAAGACATAAATATATAAAAAAGGCACTAGTTTATGAAAGCAGGACTTAAACCTCTGACCCGTGGATTATAATAAAAACGGTAAGTTCAGGAGAAAATGTATATTAAGCAAGTTTCAATAGTAAAATACATAATGAATTTTTTCACACTGTCATTCGTCCACGGATCATACCATGGTGCCCACTAAATGCCTCCTTATATATCATTTCATATTCTCTTATTATTAAACCTCTCCACATTTCACATATTTACATAAATGCATCCCCCCTTAATTGAAAATCTTTGCCTTGCACTGATTCTTTTGTAATTTTATTCGATTTAAAAGAATATAATATTTGAATTTAGTTATAATAAACGAAAATATAATTGTTTAAGGAGGTTTAATTATGGTTGAAACCACAATGAAAAATGCACCAAAAGAATGGAAAAACATGGAGGATTTTTCAGCTGGTATTAATGAAAACAGATACCCTGCCACAAAAGAATTAGCCGGTACTAATTTTATATTCAATAGTGATGATGGAAGCGAAAAAATAACTTTAGAGCTGAAGGCTGATGAATGTGCTTGGAGCTTTAAAGGGGAAAGTGGCACTGCCACTTATGAAGCAATAAAAGTCCAAGAAAACACTTATTTTATTGATTTAGTAATTAAAAGTGAACAAGGCAAAACCTTAACCCTGATAGTTAACACAAAAACCTACCGGGCGGTTGCTGTTTATGTTTATATGTTGCTGAAAGATTTAAAGCCGGGTGAAACAATGGTGCAATGGGATCATTATGTAGGCACTATCGAAGGCGGAGAAGCCACCGGTATGGTTCCCCATTTTTCTCGTGACCTTATCGGTGAGCATGCTGTTTACCAATATAGTCCCAACCATTTCTATGAACATTTATATATCAACAGTGAAAGATTTTTATGGCATTGCTTGCATGGCGAACAAAAAGGTCATGGTGCGGCAGAATATGCTAAAGTGATGAAATTCCAGGAAAATAACTATATCCTAACTTGGAGAGAGCTGCTTATTCCCACAGGCACTTGTTTCTTC
>CAYRML010000074.1:0-6384 GCA_964425485.1 uncultured Peptococcaceae bacterium
TTCTTGTACTTCTGGGTATGTTTATAATTCCGCAATTATGGCAAAGTGTTGTCAATGTTATTACCAACTTATCGACCTATTCGGATGCTATTTATAAAACCATAGATGGTTGGATCAATACTATCAGCCCAAGCAGCGAATTTAACAGCATAATTACGCAAAACTGGGATGATATCATAACACAGACAGAAAATATGATACCAAAATTAATTGATAATGGCTATCAGTTTGTATTGGATGTAGGCAACAGCATTATTAATATCTTCTTGGGCCTAATCATCGCCATTTACTTTCTTTTATCCAAAGAGAAAATCGCAAAGATATTCAAAAAACTGATTTATTCCATCTTCCCCCAACCTGTAGCCAGTAAAGCAGCCCGTACTTTATCGGAGAGCAGTAAGACTTTTTCTCGTTTTTTGCGGGGACAGATTATAGAAGCCTGTATTCTGGGGGGACTATGCTTCGCTTCCATGCAAGTAATGGGCTTGCCTTATGCTCTGCTCATCAGTACCATTGTGGGTGTAACTGCTTTGATCCCTATTTTGGGCGCTTTTTTAGGGGCCATTCCCGGTGCTTTGCTGCTTTTGATTGATGACCCTATTAATGCTTTGTGGTTTGTCATTATGATTATCATCCTGCAGCAGATAGAGGGCAATTTGATTTATCCTAAAGTTGTGGGCAATGCCATCGGCCTCTCCGGCATTTGGGTTTTCCTGGCGGTTATTGTGGGGGGCAGCTTATTTGGCATTATTGGTATTTTTGTTGTTGTACCTGCGGTTGCGGTCATATCCGCTATCTTGCGGGCCTGGACCAATAAGCGGCTCAAGGAGCGCAATATCAAGATAGAATGAGAAAAACTGCCATCGAATCACGATGGCAGTTTTTATATAATAATGTGGTAAAGCCATTAATTTTATGATAAAATATACTAAATTATTGATTACAGGAGGATGCTAATGAAAAAGTTTGTCAGCATAGCTTTGGTGATTTTGCTTGCTTTTACTCTCTTTGCTTGTTCCGATAATAATGGCAGTGATAATAGCAGCGAAGGTAATAACGGTTCTGCTATTGATGCCTTAAATACAGGGAAAATTACAGTTGATACCACCGGCATGACAGCCAAGGAGGTTTCCATTGTGGCTCATGTTTATTTTGATATGTATGCCACCAGAGAAGCTTTTTTCGGAGCTGGTGAATCTGATATCGGCAAATTATCTCAGGCAATGGTAGAATATCTGAATACGCAAAAGGTGGAAAATGCCATCTTGGCCGGTTATATTCAGGATTTTAAGAATGTCTATGCGGAAATCATTAAATATGCCAAAGAGCCGGAAAATAAGGATTTAAAAACAAGTGTAGAAAAGGCTATGCTTAAGGCTACTAATAATGTAACTCCTATCCGAGGCATCTGTGATAAATTCGATGTTCAATATGTTTATTTTTACAGAGAAGAGATAGACAAAGAAAATATACATTTTACTTTTAGTGATATAAAACGATCTGTAATTAAAGATGATGCTGGGGATCCTTCTGACGAAGTATTACTCTCTTTGAAGGTGTCTGCCCAAAATAGAGCCTCCATACCTGTATATGGTACTGATTTGATCTATTTTGATCTTTATGATTTAGCTGGAAACCGTTATGCTTTGACAGAAGATCATATCAGAGCACGCACTATGCTTGATGGCATTATCGGTACTGGACGTAAAGCCAAAGCTACGATTGCCTTTACTATCCCTGAGGATTTGCAGCTTTATATTTTGGTGCAAGATACCTCCACCTGGTCAACAAAAGGTGGATATATCCGCTTGGCCAGCTATTCAATGTTTTAGATATAGTAAGCATAAAGACAGATACATATGTATCTGTCTTTCATTTATAAATTAAATGGGGGGGGCTGATCGATGTTTTCCATAAAAGATAAAGTATGTGTTGTGACTGGCTGTTCTCAGGGTATTGGCCTGGGCATAGTTGAATTATTCGTAAAAGAAGGGGCTAAAGTCGTGATGGGCACACATATGCCGGAAGCGAAGGCAATTGCCGATAGATTAGGCTGCTATTTTGTGCAAACAGATGTTAGTCAAGAAGATCAGGTAGCCAACCTGATGCAAAAGACCTATGAAAAATATGGCCCACTGGACGTTATCATCAATAATGCCGGTATTTTGGTGCCGGAGCAGACTTTTGCCGAGATGGACTATCAGTATTTTCGACAGACCTTTGCTGTTAATGTGGATGGCTGCATGTATGGCCTGAAATATGGCCCAAAATATATGAAAGATGGAGGCAGCATTATCAATACTGCCTCCGTAGGCGGACAATTTCCTTTTTTTGCGGGTTATGGGGCCTATTGCGCCACCAAAGCTGCTATTATCAGCATGACAAAAACTGCCGCTATTGAACTTGCTTCTCGTAATATCAGGGTCAATTGCGTTTTACCGGGCACCATCGATACGCCCATGGCTCATGCGGAGGGCTGCGAAGCAGAGCTGGGGCTTAATTCTTTGATCCATCCCTTAGGGCGCATGGGCAAAGTGGAAGAGATAGCTCCGCTTTATTATTTTTTGGCTTGCAGTGATTGTAGCTTTATGACAGGTTCTATCATTGCCTGTGACGGAGGTTTTTTGGCCGGCCCCAATAATGATGCTTTGGCCAAAATTATTCCACATATAGAATAGGAGAAATAAAAAAGAGGCTGTTGCTATAGCAACAGCCTCTTTTTTATTTCTCCTTTATAAATCCTTGCCATAATTTTTTTATCTCCTGCCAACTTTCGGCCGATCCGCGCTCGCCTTGGAATTTAGCGCCTGCAAAATGATGGGCGGGCGGTGTATAGGTGCCTCTTTCGATCAATGTTGCGATACTGGCGCGATATATTTTATCAACCTCCTCATGGCAGAGAGGTTCCTCTTTCAGCCACAAATTGCTGGGGTAGAGGGGTTTTTCATACATCTTTTTAAATAGCTCCGTACGCAGATCTTTGAGCCAATTGCTGTTTAAATTCATGACCCTAAATTGGCGCAGCGCCTCGATATCAAAGATGGCGGCGACTAAGGAATTTACATTATTAGCCTGGTAGGACATGATTTCCCCCCGATAATCCACTATATGTGAATTGCCGCCGCCTACATTAAAAGGGAATTCCATTTGCGGATTAACATATACCGGACCTACATTGGGGCAGAGCATATAGAGGGTATTAAATTCCGCATGCCCCTGATTTTGGATCATCCAGCTGCCGCCACGCCCGGCGCCGGAGCCGGTCATGGGCATAGCCTCGCTGGGCCTATAGACAACTTCAGCTCCGTTAAAGGCCAAAGCCCGCACAGCTTCCGGATATTCGCCATCGCTGCAACAAATGGTGCCGATATTGCCGATCTCGTCAGAGCGATAGACGGGATAGAAGGCTTCTATGCCGTCGCCGAACAATTCCACCCAGCGGTCATAGACATCATGTGGAGTGCAGGATCTTTCTCGGCACCAGACATGATTTTTGGCCGCCTTATGTACAATATTGCCGTCAGGACCGATGATAAAAAGGGTATTGAAAAAACGATCATCAATGACCTCCGGCCAGCGAGCCTTGCACTGTACTATTATATGGACCTGATAAAGTCGGGCCAGCTTACCCAGGCGCTCAGTTTCCGGGCCAGGGATATCGATGAACATTTCTCTGGCCGCCAGAGTATGTGGCAGATCGAAAACTTCATCGGTAAATCCGGTCAGTGCGCCTTCTGCCAAGGCCACAAGCTTGACGGGCATATTGATATTTGTGGTCTCGATAGCTCCCACGATACAGTTTTCAATATTATCCAGATTGCGGACAATATCGGAGCGCTTGCTGACATTATAGACTACCGTGGATAGACCCAAAGCCATATATGGAGCGATAGGTTTGCCAGATTGGATTTCTGTCATCTTTATCTACCTCCGTTTATTATTTTCTGGAAAAAGATTTTTTTATTTTGACCGCGCCATGAGGGCAAAGTTCTTGGCAGCAAAAACAGCGGATACATTTGCTATAATCATAGACAGGGGTGGGGGAGCAAGGCGGTTGGTATAAAGCCTTAGGGCTAACGGGACAGACTTTCACGCAAAGGCCGCAGTTGACACAGACGTCTTTATCTATATAGGGCTTTCGCATAAAGACTTTGCCAACGGAATTGAAAAGAACGGCCCAAAAAGGCGGCCTTAGAGATTGACGGCTGACCTTGAAATCTTTATCTATATAATCATCAGGGTTTTCGCCTAAAATCTCTATATTTTCTTTTTGCCAATGCCCCAGCCCCAGCTGATGCCCCCAGACATTAGTCAGCACATATTGCGGATTAAGATCGATCAGGCGACAGGCGGTGGCGTCAACCGCCACAGGATCGGCTGACATCAATAAAAGCGACATTTTTTTGCCGGTGCCATTGCCGGGCCCGTTGCCCTCCATGGCCATGATGGCATCCATGATATAAAGTTTTGGCCGATATAAAAGATTAAGTTCCACCATCATTTTGCAGAAATTGCCGACATCAGGTATGCGGGCATGATAAGAGGCCTTGAGTATACCTGGCATATAGCCGAACTGGTTTTTGACAGCGCCGGTCATCCTGGTCAGACCATGCGTTTTCAAGCGGCTGAGACTGATAATATTATCGGCCTCGGTTACACCTTTGGCAATAAAGAATCGTTTATTCTTAAAATCAGGCGGGCAATCGATATTTATTCCATTTAAAAAATCAGCCGGCGCCACCCCCAGTTTTTTAGCGACTTGGCCGATGCCGCAACGGTCGGCTACATAGATCATAGGCTGGGTGGCCGGCGCATCGCCGTATTTTATATTGCAAGTATAGGGAAATAAGGATTCGGCTACCACCTGGAAAAGATCAGGGCTGGTAGTAGTATATTTGGATGAGATATCGGCCGATAAGAGATTGGGCTTTAGCAATATCTTTTCATCTTTTATCACATACTTTTCTATGCCGCCCAAAAGTTCAAATCCCTTTTGCAAGGCGGCAGCTAATTCCTCATGATTATAGGAGGTGCATTTTATGAGAGCCAGGCGGGATTTTTCCATTTACATTCACCTTATTTTTTATTAGTAGATCAGAACATAATACATCATATACCAGGCATATGGATACATGTTGTCGGCTTTGCCGGTATCATAGATAATGCGCAGATAATAAGTGCCGCTATCATTTATATTGGTGTCTATTTCATGTATATTATTTTCATAATCTATGGAACTGATATCGATCAGTTGAAAGGAGCCGGCTCTTCTTTGCCAATAAAGACCGACAACAATATTGTTAAGATGGATTGGATTGCAGGTGAGGGCCATAATAAACCGGCCCGCCTGATTGGCGGAAAAGCGATATATATCTTCGTCATAGGCATCCGCTAATTCGCCGCTGACAGTGGTGCCATTAGTGATAAAATTGCTGCTTATAGAATCATCATTAGGCTCTTCTTCCTCATATTTTTTATCCCCCACATCAGGTATATTAGTCGTGGGATCAGGCGCTGGCTTTTCTTTTTCCGTCACTTGCGACAGCGTCAAATTGCTGGAAAGAGGAATATTTGCTAACTCATAAATGGGAATAGCCACATTAAGATTTTGCCCGCCTTCAAAGCCGCCGGTAGCGATGCCGATGACCTCTCCTTGCTCATTCAATAGCGCACCGCCGCTTGATCCGGCAGAAATAGGGGCGGTAATCTGAATATAGGCTTGCCCGGCCACGATCCGTTTAGGGCTGCTGATTATGCCTTCAGAGATGGAGTTTTGCAGGCCCAAAGGACTGCTGATGGTGTATATCTGTTGGCCGCTGGAGAGGTTATTACTGTCTCCCTGTGCCAGAGAAGTGGTAATGTCGGCATTTATTTGTAAAATAGCAATATCCTTATCCTTATCATAACCCAGCACCTTGCTCACACTGTAGGTTTTGCCATCGGATAATTTGATCTCTGCGCTATAAGCATCTTCTATGACATGATAATTAGTCACGGCCAATCCTTTGATATTGATAAAAAAGCCGCTGGCAGAGGCTATGATCTTTTTATCGGCATCATAGACCTGTATATAAAACACCGCATCTGAGCACTTTTCATAGATTTGTGCGGCCGTCAGTGTTTTTTCTCTGTCGGTTGTGGAGCTGATATCCCCGATCAGCTGCTCAATCCGGTTGTCATTTTGTTGGGCCAGCTGCATACGCACAGGGCTGATGACTTCATCTATGATATACAGCTTCTGCAAAAGCGTGATAGAGCTGCTTTTAAGTGTCATAAAAAGTGCTTTGTATGATAAGCCGACCAAATCATTACGGCTTAATGCTTGCTTTAAGCCCAAAGAAGAAAAGTATTCTCTTTCATCTGCACTCAGCTGGCTCGTTTCCA
>CAYRML010000075.1:0-6332 GCA_964425485.1 uncultured Peptococcaceae bacterium
ATAATCTTTCCGAAGAGTTGGAGGCGCAATGCAAGGCGGCCGGCAGTGATTTTTTGCCCGATCTGGTAGTTATCTATGAGCGGTTGGATGCACAATTGGCGCAGAATATAAAACAATTGTTGTTGGATGAAGGCTGGCTAGGCCAATATGCCGCCGGTCTGAAAGATAAAGATAAAAGCAAGGAAGTGCTTCTGAAGGCATGGCGGCTTTTCCCGGATGTCAAACTTTTGCCGGAGTTGGTAGAATTATTGGCCGACAAAGACGAAAATGTGCGTATGACAGCTGTTTGGCTTTTGACTTCAATCAAGGATGAGCGCAGTTTGCCGTATTTAGTGGCGGCATTATTGCGACCGCAAACATATTTACCTGCCCGCGTAAGTGAGGTTTTTGCCGCTTTCGGCCTGGAAGCCGCCAATCTTTTGGCCGGTTTATTGCCAAAAGTTAAAGATGAGCATAAACTTATAATTTTACAGGTTCTGGGACAATTCGAATCCGGATATCAGCTGGCTCCACTTTTAGATTGTTTGGATAATTCTTCGGCAGAGATCCGGGCGGCGGCCATCAAGGCTTTGGGCGACAGCAATTATCATGAAGTAAAAGATGTCATATTGCCTTTAAGCCATGATTCCGCCTGGCAGGTGCGGGCCGCTGTGGCCAAAGCCTTAGGCCAGCTGAAAGTACATACGGCTAATGACAGATTGCGTCAAATGTTAATTGATGAATCCTTTCTGGTGCGTGCCAATGCCAAAGAGGCTTTGGATATTTTGGAGCCGGATAATTGAGCTGCTTTTTTTATAAAGGAGATTTGTCTTGGATATTTTAAGTCAATGGTGGCAAATTGCGCAGGGTTGGTTTGGTGATATAGAATTCGCCCAATTTCTTGCCACCTGCCTCAAAATTGCCGTTGTTTTAATTATTTGCTTTATCGCTATCAAGATCGGCACCCGTGTGATTAAAATGGCCTTTAGTAAGGCCTCCACGACCAAAAACAGCAAAAGAGCGCAAACTCTATCCACGGTTTGCTGCAGTTTGTGGCGTTATCTTGTTTATTTTATTACGGCCATGGTTGTGATGAGCCTTTTAAATATCAATATCATGCCGGTTTTGGCTTCGGCAGGCGTGGCGGGTATTGCCATTGGCTTTGGTGCCCAAAGCCTGGTCAAGGATGTTATCAGTGGTTTTTTTATGCTCTTTGAAAATTATTATGAGGTAGGGGACTATGTGGAATGTGCAGGCATCAAGGGGTTTGTGGAGGAAGTAGGTTTGCGTTCCACAAAAATTCGCGATTGGTCGGGAGAGCTGCACATTTGTCCCAATGGACAGATGATGGTGGTGACCAATTATTCCCGTGGCGACATTAATACTATTGTGCCTATTCCTGTTTCCTATGGCGGCGATCTTTCCTCGGCTATGTATGCCATCAAGGAAGTTTGTGTGGAAATAAAAGAGCAGTATGCCCAAGTGACGGATGGACCCACGGTTTTGGGTGTGGGTAATTTGGAAAAAGGGCAGGTTATTGTTAATATCTTGTTCAGTTCGGCTTTGAATGATAAATTTGCAATAGAAAGACAATTACGGCTGCGCTGCAAAGAGGCTTTAGATCGTTTAGGAATGTCGATACCTTATAGCTATAGCAAGGTTATGGTGGATGAAAATGCGGCTGCTGCAGATAATGATAATATGGTGGGAGGCTTAGGTTGATATGATAGATATTTCCGTTTTGCAAGCCGGAAGCGTCATAAAACTGAAAAAACCCCATCCTTGCGGCGGCTTTGAGTGGCAAGTGATTAATTTGGGCATGGATTGCCGTTTGCGTTGCCTGACTTGCGGCCGCCAGGTCTTGCTTTCCCGCAATGATTTGCAAAAGAGGATAAAAATGATTATTTCACAATGACCCTTGTCAGGGGTAAAATATTGTGATATTATATATAGGTTGCATCAGCTTTTGCTGATGCCCCTGCTCTGCTTGCCGGCAGAGCCGTTAGTCCAAAGGGAGGAGGTGAGTGATTTGCGTAAATACGAAGTGCTTTATATTATGCGTCCAGATATTCCGGAAGAAAAATACAAGGAATATGTCGAAAAGTATAATACGCTGATCCAAGAAAACGGTGGGGAGGTCCTCAATGTAGACATTTGGGGCAAACGCCGTTTAGCTTATGAGATCGAAAAAGTGCGCGAAGGATATTATATCTTATTGCAAATGCAATGTGATACGGCATTACCCAAAGAGTTGGAACGTAATTTTAAAATATCCGAAGAAGTTATTCGCTATTTGATTACTAGAATAGGCGAATAAAAGAAAATAGACCCGTCCTTTTTATGTCGTTAGGAGGGAATATAAATGTTGAACAGAATTGTTTTAATCGGCCGTTTGACCAGAGATCCAGAATTGCGTTATACTCAAAGCGGTGTGCCGGTAGCCAGTTTTTCTCTGGCTGTGGACCGCAGCTTTAAGACGGCGGACGGTCAAAGGGAAACCGATTTTATCAATATCATCGCCTGGCGCGGTTTGGGTGAAAACTGTGCCAATTATCTGGCCAAAGGCAAATTGGCTGCGGTAGACGGCCGCCTACAGATCAGAAATTATGAGACTAAAGATGGACAAAAACGGACCGTGGCGGAAGTGGTAGCAGAAGATGTCCGCTTCCTTTCTCCCAAAGACGGTGGCGGGGCTGCTGCACCCGCACCTGCCAAATCCGATGACGGCTATGTGAAAAATGGGCCGTCGGCATTTGAAGAATTTGATGATGAGATGCCGATGGGCGATGATGATTTACCGTTTTAAAGATAGGCCGCAAGGTTTTTGCGGTTGGAATAAGGAGGATTAAAAATGGCTGAAAATGAAAGAGGCGCCCGTGGTGAAAAAGGCGAACGCAATTTCCGCAATCGTCGCGGACGCAGGCGTGTTTGCAGCTTTTGCGTAGACAAAGTAACGGAAATAGACTATAAAGATACCGCCAAATTGCGTAAATATATCACGGAAAGAGGCAAAATCTTGCCCCGCCGTATTTCCGGCAATTGTGCCAAACATCAAAGATGCCTGACAGAGGCTATCAAAAGGGCGCGCGTCGCTGCTTTATTGCCTTATACTACAGAATAAGGAACTGTTTTTCAGCCCCCTTTATTTAAGGGGGCTTTTTTTATCTTTTGCCATATAATAAAAGAGATGGGGTGAAATTAAAGGATATAGGATAAAAAAACAGAAATTATTTAAATTAACCCCTAAAAAGGAGACATGATGCACAAAGATCAACCGCAAATAAATAATCCCCCGCCCGCTTCCAGATCGTCCTTGACGCTGACGGCTTTGATGGTTGCCATAGCTGTTGTCTTAGGTTGGGTTTCTATCGTAGTGCCTATTGCGGGCATTATTGCCTCCTTTTTGTATGCTTTACCCTTTGCCGTAATTATCTATCGCTTTGATCTGCGCTGGGGCATTATCGCGATTTTGGCCGTTACTGTAATTTTGGCTTTCGGCGTCAACCCGGTGGCGGCTGGTCTTTTAAGCCTGCAATATGGCATTTTGGGCCTTTTCTTTGGTCAATGTTTCCGCAAGCATGTCCGACCTTTACGTATTTTGGTGGGCGGCGTTATCCTTTCAGCCGTCCTCTTGATTGGCACTTTATTCATTTCTGTTTGGATAGCGGGCCTTTCTTGGGATCAGTTATATGCCACCTATGAACAGATGGCCGGATCCATGATTGACACTATGGTAGAAAGTGGCGGCTTGCAGGGGATATCTGCTGAAGAATATAAGTCCGTGGTTATGGGGCAATTTTTGAGTATCATCCCGGCGGCTTTGGTCATTTATTCTATGCTCATAGCGGTTATAGAATATGCTATTTTGGTCAAACTTCTGCGCCGCCTCCAATATGAAGTGCCGGCTTTGCCTCCTTTTGAAAGCTGGCGCATCAATTGGCAGCTGGTTTGGGGCCTGATTATCGCCATTATCCTTAATGCGCTGGCCAGATCTTTCGATTGGTCGCTGCTGATACAGATTACAGCCAATGTGATTTATATATATACACCGATCCTGCTGGTTTGCGGGTTCAGCCTTTTTGTCTGGATGTGGCGCAGAATTCTTATTCTGCCGATCAAGGTTATTATGATTTTTGCCATTGTTTTTTTATTTGTTTATTTCATCTATTTTTTGATGATAATCGCCGTATTGGAACCTATTTTCAATCTGCGTAAACGATTGCAGTCTGTGCTGGATAAAAAATGAGACGCGTAGGAGGAAATATTGATGAAAGTAATTTTATTGCAAGATGTCAAATCCTTGGGCAAAAGGGGCGATATTAAAGAAGTAGCCGAAGGCTATGCCCGCAATTATCTCATGCCAAAAGGATTGGTAGCGGAAGCTAATAAGGCTAATATGAATATGCTGACGCATGAAAAAGAGCTGAAGGCCACTAAGGAAGCACGGATGCTGGCTCAAGCGGAAAGCCTGGCCGCTAAGCTCGAGGGCAGTGTTTTGACCATAGAAGCAAAAAGTGGTGAAGGCGGCCGTCTTTTCGGTTCCGTTACCAATGGCGATATTGCCGAAGCCTTGGCTAAGGATGGCGTAAATATAGATAAAAGAAAGATTGAGATAGCAGAACCCGTCAAGGCTGTCGGTCGTTATGAGATCATTCTGCATTTATATAACAAGGTGCAGTGTAAATTAATTTTGGATGTCCAAGCCGCTCAATAAAGCGGCCATAAAGAGGGTGTAAAGATGGCGGAAGAAGTATTGAGGGCATTGCCCCATAATATAGAAGCGGAGCAGGCTTTATTAGGAGCTTGCTTATTGGATAAGGAAGCTGTGAACAGCGCCATGGAATTCGTGAGAGAGGAAGATTTTTATCGCGATGCCCATCGCCTGATTTTTGCCTGTCTGCAAAGCTTGCTGATGGAAGGCAAGCCCTGCGATGTCGTTACTGTTGTCGATGAGCTGGACAAGCAGGGTGATTTGGAGAGAGCTGGCGGCATGGAATATATCGCTTCTTTGATGGATGCGGTGCCTTCGGCTGCTTCGGCTGCTTATTATGGACGCATCGTGGCGGAAAAATCTCTGATTCGTGCTCTGATTGCTGCGGCTGGCAAGATCCAGGAACATGGCTACAGCCATGGTTATGAAGCCCAGGATATATTGGAGCTGGCCGAAAAATCCATCTTTGAGGTGGCGGAAAAACGGAGCCATACTAATTTTTATCGTATCAGCGAGGTGGCTGTAGATGTCATGGAGCAAATCGCCCAGATCAAAGCCTCAGATGGCATAACGGGGGTCCCCACCTTCCGTGATTTGGACAAATTGCTCTCCGGACTTCAAAAAAGCGACTTGATCATCCTGGCCGCCCGTCCCGGCATGGGTAAGACATCAATGGCCTTGAATATAGCACAGCAGGCTGCTGTACGTAATGATAAAAGAATAGCCATTTTCAGCCTGGAAATGCCCAAAGAACAGTTGGTGCAGCGTATGCTTTGCTCGATGTCCGAGGTGGATCAGGGCAAAGTGCGTGCCGGCATGGCATCCGCTAAGGATATGGCCAGGCTTTCGCAAAATTTAGGTCCTTTGGCCAAGGCGGAAATTTATCTAGATGATACGGCCAGCATCACGGTTATGGAGATGCGCTCCCGTTGCCGTAAGCTGAAAATGGAAAGAAAAGGCCTCGATTTGGTGGTGGTGGACTATTTGCAATTAATGCAAGGCTCCTCCAGAAGAACGGAAAATCGCCAGCAGGAAATAGCCGAGATCTCCCGCTCCCTTAAGGCGCTGGCCAAAGAATTGGATGTACCGGTGCTGGCCCTCTCCCAATTGTCGCGTATGGCGGAAAAGGGCAATGAAGCGCCCAGTCTCAGCCATTTGCGGGAATCAGGAGCTTTGGAGCAGGATGCCGACGTGGTTGTCTTCCTCCATAAAAAAATTGATGAGGAAGAAGATACAGGTCTTGTTGATGTGATTGTAGCCAAACATAGAAATGGGCCGACAGGAGTTGTGAAAATGGTCTTTATCCCAACCTTTACCGTGTTCAAGGATTATGCCAAGGAATGGGTGGGCGAGCCGCCCCCGCCTGAGGAATAAATTTAATAGCTCAATACTTTCAAGATAAATTGCACATAATTTAATCAAGGGAGGAATTGGTTATGGATATGAAAACGGTACATAAACTGATCAAATTAAGAGAAGGGGTCTACTTATCGCAGGAACAATTGGCGGCAAAAATCTCTGTCGGTAAAGAAGAGATAGCTAGCTGGGAAAAAGGTGAAACTAGTCCCGATGCAGATAATTTGCTGGCTCTGGCAAAATTATATGGTATCTCTGTCGACGAATTGTTGGGTAACAAAGCGGA
>CAYRML010000076.1:0-6316 GCA_964425485.1 uncultured Peptococcaceae bacterium
ATACCTGCCGATATTAGAGCGGCAGGCGGTGTATCAAGAATGAGCGATCCGCAAATGATCAGAGGTATCCAGGATGCCGTGTCGATCCCGGTAATGGCAAAATGCCGCATCGGTCATTTTGTGGAAGCGCAGTTGCTGGAAGCAATTGAAATCGATTATATTGACGAGAGCGAAGTTCTTTCGCCGGCCGATAGCATTTACCATATCGATAAAACTCGGTTTAAAGTTCCATTTGTTTGCGGAGCAAGAGATTTGGGGGAAGCCTTGCGTAGGATCAACGAAGGTGCTGCCATGATTAGAACAAAGGGCGAGCCCGGAACCGGGGATATAGTTCAAGCTGTCAGACATATGCGCATGATGAATAGTGCTATTGCCAGAATAACATCCATGCGTGAGGATGAATTGTTCAATGAAGCCAAAGAATTGCAAGTCCCTTATGGATTGGTAAAATATGTCCATGAAAACGGCAGCTTGCCTGTGGTCAATTTTGCCGCCGGCGGCGTCGCTACCCCTGCCGATGCTGCCCTCATGATGCAATTGGGCGCCGAAGGAGTTTTTGTCGGCTCCGGTATTTTTAAATCTGGGAATCCGGAAAAAAGAGCAAACGCCATAGTAAAAGCCGTTACTAATTTTATGGATGCCAAAATGATAGCGAAGCTGTCGGAAGATCTTGGCCAAGCTATGGTTGGTATAAATGAGGATGAGATCGAACTTTTGATGGCCGAAAGAGGGAAGTAAGATGAAAGTAGCGGTATTGGCCGTTCAGGGTGCCTTTATAGAACATGAAAAAATGTTCAGTCAGATAGGAGTAGAAACGATCGAGCTGCGGCAAAAAGCCGACTTGGAAAAACAATTCGATGGACTGATACTTCCTGGTGGAGAAAGCACGGTGCAAGGCAAGCTTTTGCGTGAACTTGATATGTTTGATACTTTGCAATATAAAATTAAAAACGGCATGCCGGTTTTGGCGACTTGCGCCGGTTTGATCTTACTGTCGGGAAAAATATCAAATGACCCAAAAGTGTATTTCCAGACTTTGCCTGTTGAGGTTAAACGTAATGCCTATGGCAGGCAGTTGGGCAGTTTCCATCATGAGGGAGAATTTAAAAATCTTGGCAAATTCCCCATGGAATTTATAAGGGCTCCATATATAGAAAATGCAGCAAACGATGTGGAAATATTGGCAATAGTAGCTGGGAAAATCGTAGCGGTAAAATATTTAAATCAGATTGCTATGGCATTTCATCCGGAGCTGACCGATGATATAAGAGTCCATCGCTTGTTTATCGATTTAATAAAAACTCACAAAAATATATAATCCGTAATAAGCTATTGTAGATTAGTTTATAAAAAGAGCAGTCATTTGGCTGCTCTTTTATGTTTAAAAATTTATCGGACGCAAAAAGCATTATTGAGCCGTAAAAGATAAGCTTTCGATGCCTGAGATGCCAATTATATATCCGTCTTTAAGCTTAACTTTGACTTTTTCTACGCCCAGCCCCATGCTATCATTGCTGATTATCTCGTTGACGGTTGGCGTACCATTTTTGTCATAAACAAAAAAGTTACCGGAATTGCCGTTACCGGTCACTATATATGAACCTTCTGTTATATCCCAGCCGACAACATGCATACCGGCTATTAAAGTTGTTTTCAGTTCCGAATCGGCAGGTTTGCACATGACTTCGTTAAGACCTGATACTTCTATGGTATAGCCGTCCACCACATAGGCCTGAATTTTGGTTACCCCCATACCAAAAGAATCCTCGGTGGAACTTGTTAATATATCATTAATAATAGGATAGCCGCTGGTATTATAAATAAAAAAATTGCCCATGCCGGAATTAGCGCTGAAAATATATTTGCCGGCTTTAAGATCAGAGCCAACCGTCCATGTTCCAGGGAAGATAGTGGTTTGTTCGGCTGTATTGACAAAATCCGTTTTTTTATCATCATTAATTTGGCCTTCTTCTGTTGCAGAGGTGTTATTATTAGAATCAGTTGATACATTAGTGGAATTTTCACCACATGCCGCTAAGAACATTGTTACGGCTATGCACAGCAAAATTGCAAGCAATAATTTTTTCATATCTTATTCTCCTTATTTATTCTCCCTTAAAATATTTTAACCTAGCTTAGAATGTCCTCATCCTTTTATGCGTCCGATAGTTGTAATAATATCTTTCTTTGATGCATATAAATATTATTTGTCTTATTTTATTATATCAAGATTATTGTCCCAAAAAACGGACTGCGACATTAAGGTTTTTTAAAAAAGGGCATTGTATTGCAAAAACGTCTGTACAAGCACAGAAGATAGGCCTTTTCCATACTATACTTATATATCATATCACCGAGGCAAGGGAGGATATTATATGTGGGTATATGAAAAAAAATTACTCCATCCCGTCAAGATTAACATCACGGACCCCAAGCTGGCCAAACTTATTATTACTCAATACGGTGGGCCTGATGGAGAGCTCACTGCCAGTTTACGTTACCTTAATCAACGCTACACCATGCCAACCAGCAAGACAAAGGCGCTTTTGACTGATATTGGTACGGAAGAAATGGCACATATGGAAATGGTTGCAGCTTTGGTTTATCAGCTGACGCGCAAGGCTACGGTAAAACAGATGGAGGAGGCCGGGTTAGCGGGGCATTTTGCCGATCATGGCAAAGCGCTTTTTTATGTAGATGCTAACGGCAATCCTTTTACTGCTACGTACATGCAGGCCAAGGATGACCCAATTGCTGACCTTACGGAGGATATGGCAGCTGAGCAAAAAGCTCGTGCAACCTACAATAATTTACTTAATATGACCACAGACCCTAATGTTAGCGATGTTTTAGATTGGCTGCGGATGAGGGAAGTTATCCACTTCCAACGATTTGGTGAGGCTTTGACGGAAACGCAAGAAATTTTCTGGAAAAAGACTTCCTCCTGATTACCCATAAAGAAATGACCGTCTACATTAGTAGCCGGTCATTTCTTTATTTCTATAAATAGTTGCCTCCATACTTTATTGCCGGAAAATGTAAAAATAGTTGCTATTTGCTCTATAAGTTGTATAATAACTTTAAAGATACAAATAAAAAACCGGGCTCGACCGGTACACAGCAAAGGGGGAGCACTTATGCCAGCGGATAAATACCAGGTACCCATAGAGAAATTAAAAAAAGTATGTGATTATGATAAGGAATTAGCTTTCTGCCAAAGTTCAGCTGATATGCCGTCATTGGTAGGCATCATCGGCCAGGACCGTGCTGTCCGTTCCATGCAGTTTGGGCTTTCTATGACAGCCAGTGGCTATAATCTTTTTGTCTGTGGACCTCCGGGGACCGGTAAAAGTACATATAGCAAAGGCATAGTTTCTCAGTTGGCCGCAACAGGGGACAGGCCTGATGATTGGGTTTACCTCTATAATTTTGCTGATGCCGATCGCCCTTCTGCGGTGTCCCTGCCGGCTGGTATGGGTAAAATGCTGCAAAAAGATATGGATGACTTGATGACGGAGCTGCGCATTGATATACCGAAATCTTTTGATGGCAGCGAACATGAGCAACAGAAGACGGAAATTCAAGAAAAATACCAGCAACTGACCCAGGATTTGTTCCATCAATTGGAAGAGGAAGCCGCTAAGACCCAATTTTCTATTAGCCAGACGCCAACAGGCATTATGTTTATTCCCATGAAAGACGGACGGCAGTATACGCCGGATGAATTCAAGGCTTTACCAGTGGAAGAAAGGCGGAGGCTGGAGTCTTTGGGCGCCCAGTTAGGCAAAAGATTAGAACAAAATTTTCATGAAACCAAAAAATTAGAGAAAGCTAAACAGGAAGAAATACATCAGCTGGAGAAAAATATGATACTGGCTGCCGCCAAGCCTGATGTTGCTCTTTTGCAGGAAAAATATGCTGATTTCCCCAAAATAACGGAATATTTAGATGCAGTGCTGATGGATGTCATGGCTAATTCTGGCGCCTTTAAGCTGGTGGAATCGGAGCCGGTTATGATGCCCGGTATGCCTGTGATGATGGCTATGCAACCTCAGACCGACCCTTTTTTAAAATACAAAGTAAATTTATTTGTTAATAATGAGACGGTCAAGGGCGCGCCCGTTATCATTGAGGCCAGACCTTCTTATTATAATCTGTTTGGTAAAATTGAATATAAAAGCAAAGGCATGGCCATGGAAACGGATTTTACTATGGTTAAGCCTGGCGCTATCCACGAGGCCAATGGTGGTTATCTGATACTTCAGGCTAAAGATTTGCTTTCTAATCCCTTTGCCTGGGATGCTCTGAAAAAGGTGCTTAAACATAAAGAAGCAGTCGTGGAAAATATTGGTGAGCAATATCGGATGGTGCCTGCCGTGACTTTACGTCCGGAGCCCATACCTACAGAAATCAAGATTATCCTCATCGGCAGCCCCCTTCACTATATGATTTGCAATATGGATGAGGATTTTAAGAAACTGTATAAAGTCAAAGTGGATTTTGATATAGAGATGGATAGATCTGATGCCAATTTGCGCAATTATGTATCATTTGTGGGCAGCATTTGTCATGATGATGGGCTGAATCATTTTGATCGTGCCGCCTTGGGCCGTATTGTTGAATATAGTTCTCGTTTGGCCGGTGATCAGAGCAAGCTGTCCGCCCGCTTCAATGAAATAGCGGAGCTGGTTTACGAGGCCGCGGCACTGGCTGAGGCGCAGAATTTGGACTTGGTGGGTGCAGAGCAAGTGGAAAAAGCTGTATCTGAACGCAAATACCGCTTATCCATGTATGAAGAAAAGCTGCGGCATGAGGTTATGAATGGAAAAATGCTGATCAGCACCCAAGGGGAGGTCATCGGTCAGATTAATGGGCTCTCAGTGATGGATGTTGGCGGTTATGCCTTTGGTAATCCCAGCCGCATGACTGCGCGCACCTATGCCGGAAGAGGTGGTGTTATCAACATTGAACGTGAAACGGAAATGAGCGGTAATATCCATAATAAAGGTGTATTGACTTTGGCCGGCTTTTTAGGCGGCAAGTTTGCTCAGAAAGAACCTTTGGGCATGACTGCGCAAATAACCTTTGAGCAAAATTATGGCATGGTAGATGGAGATAGTGCATCCAGCACCGAGCTTTATGCCATTCTATCTTCTCTTGCGGAAGTTCCTATTAGGCAGGATCTGGCGGTAACCGGTTCTGTGGATCAAAGAGGCATGATCCAGCCTATCGGTGGCGCTACGCAAAAAATAGAAGGCTTTTTTGATGTTTGCAATGCCAAAGGTTTGACCGGCAGCCAAGGTGTTATTATACCAGCGCAGAATGTCGATGATCTGATGCTCAAAGATGAAGTTATCGCAGCAGTTAAGGATGGCCAATTCCATATCTATGCGGTCAAGACAATTGAGGAAGGTATTGAGCTTTTAACCGGTGTTCCGGCTGGTCAATTGCATCCTGATGGCAGTTACAGTGTAAACAGTATCTATGCAAAAGCTGCTCAGAAACTCAAAGGTTTTGGCATCCAGATGGAAAAAGCAGCTGCCAAAACCCATAAAAAATCTGTTGCTGAGGATAAAAACAAGAAATAAAGCAAATAAATAACTGTAAAGGAGATGAGATCATGGGTGAGAAGGATACTATGAAAGATATAAAAGATAAATTGAGTTTGGCTAAAGAAAAAGCGGGAGAAGCATTAAATATTGCTGGTGAAGTTACAGAAGATGCTTTATTGACTGCTAAGGAAAAAACAGAGGATTCCTTGCGTTTGGCTAAGGATAAGACGGAGGATGCCCTTTATACAGCCCAGGCAAAGACTAAAGATTTTATCATAGAAAGTAAAGAAAAGACTTAAGAATTCCTGTATGAGGGCAAGGATAAAGCCCGCGCCAAAATGGAAGAAGTAAGAGTTAAGACTAAAGAAGATATGCGGGAAGCCGGACAAAAAGCCAAAAATGCTACGGGTGATGCTTTACATTTGGCCAAAGAGAAGACTGCTGATGCGCTTTCCGTGGCTGGATCCGCTACCGGCGATGCACTTTTGACTGCTAAAGAAAAAACAGAGGATGCCCTGCGTTTGGCTAAGGATAAAACCAAAGAGGGGCTGCGACAATTTGCCGAGAATATTAAAGAATTATAAAAGAAATATAAAAGAGCCCTCAGGGCTCTTTTATATTTTAAATTTGGAAAGACATTGACATCTATATGTAGTTCGGATATAATTATTTTACACAATATATAGATTTCGAAGATAAAATAAAGGGAGGTTGGCGAGAGTAGTGATCTTTGAAGAAAAAGTTCCGGCCGCATGGTCGAAAAT
>CAYRML010000077.1:0-6258 GCA_964425485.1 uncultured Peptococcaceae bacterium
CGATTATTTATCGGCCCAGCGCATATCTTCGCCGCGGGATATATCTTATGATTTGATTATGGAATTTGTACAAAAAATGCAGCAAGAGGGCAAAAAGCCCTCTACAACCAGCCGTCGCTTGGCAGCAATCAAATCATTTTGCCATTTTTGCGCGGCAGAAAATTTTATCGATTATGACCCAACTTTTGATCTTGATACACCGAAAAAGCCCAAGGTATACCCACAGGTGTTGTATCAGGATCAGGTGGAGCGGCTCTTATCCTTACCGCAGGCTGGTGATGCCAAAAGTTTGCGTGATAAAGCCATGTTGGAACTTATTTATGCCTGCGGGCTCCGAGTCTCGGAATTGCTCAACCTAGAAGAAACGGATATGAATCTGGAGCTTGGTTTCTTGCGCTCATTGGGCAAAGGCGGCAAAGAACGCATTATTCCTATTTCCTCCCAGGCTGTCAAGGCTGTGAAGGAATATTTGCATAAAGGTCGCCCTTTTTTAGGTAAAGCTCAGTTCACTAAGAAGATATTTCTTAATAGTCGTGGCAAAGCCATCAGCCGTCAAGGCTTCTGGAAGATTATAAAAAATTACGGATCGATGATGGGGATTGATGTCAGCCCCCATACAATGCGTCATTCTGTGGCCACCCATCTTTTGGAAAACGGGGCTGATCTACGCATTGTGCAGGAAATATTAGGACACGCCGATATCAGCACTACGCAGATTTACACTTATGTTACCAAAGGTCGCCTGCGTGATACTTATGATAAGCATCATCCACGCTCACGTTGAATTAAATCTGATAAAGTTGAAGCGAATAACACAGCTGTCTGGCGACGGCTGTTTTTCTTTGGCAAAAATATTTATCATAAAATCACGAGCCTGGTCATAGCCTATAAAAGAATAGGCAAAAGGGGGCTCTTTGCATATGAAAAAATTCGGCTTATTTTCAGTGCTGATTGCCATAGCTGCGATGTGTTTGCTGATTCCGGTTTCTGCCTCTGCTACGGAACCCGTATTGGATATCAAGGCCAAAGGCTGTGTTCTACTTGATGGAGTAAACGGTGACATCATCTACCAGCAAAATGCCGATAGCAAATGCTATCCCGCCAGCACCACCAAGATCATGACCTTGGTTCTGGTATTGGAAGCGCTGGATAGTGGTAAAATCAGCCTTAAGGATCAGGTGACCACCAGTCAGGAGGCAGCTTCTATGGGTGGTTCCCAGGTCTATCTGTATGAAGGGGAAAAGCGCACTGTGGATGAGATGATTATTGCTATTTCCGTAGGCAGCGGCAATGATGCCAGTGTGGCTATGGCGGAATATGTAGCAGGTTCCACTCAGGGTTTTGTCACTATGATGAATGAAAAAGCCAAAGAGCTCGGCATGACTAACACCAATTTTTGCAATCCGCATGGTTTGCATGATGACAATCATTATACCACAGCGGCAGATATGGCAAAGCTGGCTTTGTACGCTGTGAAAGTGCCAAAATTTTTGCAATACACATCGATTTATGAATATGATTTTCGGCCTGATCCCAGGCCCTTAAAACTGTGGAATACCAACCGCTTGCTCAAATGGTATGAAGGCTGTGACGGTATGAAGACTGGTTATACGCCGGAGGCCGGCCGCAATCTTGTGGCTAGCGCTCAAAAGGATGGTCTGCGTCTGATCTCCGTAGTCTTCGGGGTGGCAGAGGCCAAAGGTCATTTTACGGAATCCATGAAATTATTGAATTATGGCTTTAACAAATTCCAATTTAAAAGCGTTTATCCCGCCGGCTCCGTTATCGATAAGATAGCCGTAGGTAAAGGTAGGCAGGATCAGGTAGAGCTCATTGTCAAGAATGAAGTAGGTATCATGACGGAAAAAGGGCAGGAGCCTAAAATATCTTTGCAAATGAAAGTGCCGGCCTCTATCGAAGCCCCGGTGCAGGCCGGACAGGTGATTGGCGAGTTGGAATTATTTAAGGATGGCCAGTTATTGGGCACTTATCAGCTGGTAGCTAAAGAAGATGTGGCTAAAGGAAACCTCTTTAGAACATGGAAAAAATTCTTTATGGTCTGGCAATAAATTTTTATAAATTCGATAAAATAAAATGCATCAGCCACAAACTGATGCGTTTTTATTTTTATCGACAATAATAGTGCAAAAATATAGCAGGAAACAACGATTTTTAAAGCGAAATACTTGGCAAATCTGCAACCGGAGGGGCTCTTATGCAATTCAGTTTACAAGTTATAAAAGATGGGCTTTTTGCCCGATTGGAAGGTGAGTTTGATCTCCTGGTGGCTGATGAAATCCGGGAGCAATTGAACAGAGCCTTGAAAAAGAGTGCTGCCAAGCATATTGTTTTTGATTTTAGCAAGCTGACTTTTATTGATAGTTCCGGCCTGGGCGTTATATTAGGCAGATGGCGGCAATTGGCTCCTATGGGTGGCAAGGTTACCATAATTGGTTCCAGCCCCCAAGTGTATAGGATATTGCAGCTTTCAGGATTAACCAGGGTCATCATAGTGGAGGAACCTATAAAAACCCGCATTGCTCGTTTGAAGGAGGAGATACAATGACAAAAGAGGTAGCCAATCAGGTACATATTCAATTCAAAAGCATTGGAGAAAATGCAGCCTTGGCACGCCTTTTGGTTTCCGCCATGGTGGCCAAATATGATCTTACTATAGCGGAGCTGGACGAAATAAAAGTCGCAGTCAGCGAAGCGGTATCAAACGCCATCATCCATGGCTATGAAAACCAGACTGATCAGATGGTGGAAATGTCTATAATGGTGGAAGATGGGCTTTTATCTATAATCATCAGGGATAATGGTATTGGCATCGAGGATATTGCTTTGGCCATGCAAGCCAATTTCTCCAGCGATGGTGATCGCATGGGCCTGGGTTTTTCCTTTATGCAATCCTTTATGGATACGTTGCAGGTGGAATCAACGGTGGGACAAGGTACAACGGTTACCATGACCAAGCATATTCTCAGCAACAGTTGTCATAATGCTGATTATGTCGCTTCTGCTGGTCGTGGCTGAAAAAAATAGAAAGTTGGGTGAAACAATGGGGGCCGCATCTTTCAATCTGCCCCGCTATCCGCTTTTGTCCCCGGATGAGCAAACAGAATTGATTGTGCTGGCGCAAAATGGTGATATAGAAGCCAAGGAAAAATTGGTAAAAGCCAATTTGCGCCTCATATACAGTGTTGCCAAACGCTTTGCCTATTGCGGTAAAGAGATGGAAGACCTTTTCCAGATCGGGGCTATTGGGCTTTTAAAAGCTATAGATAAATTCGATCTTTCTTATCAGGTGGCTTTTTCCACTTATGCCGTGCCTATGATTATGGGTGAGATGCGTCGCTATATCAGAGATGACAAACCCATCAATATCAGCCGTTCTTTGAGGGAAAATGCCTCTTTGATCAATAAAAAGAGGGAAGAATGGATGCAAAAAACCGGTAGCGAGCCGAGTATAGCTCAATTGGCGCAGGAATGTGGGCTGGAAGAAGAGAAAATAGTTGCTGCGCTGGAGGCTTGTCAGCCGCTTATCTCTATCCAGGAAATTATCTATCAGGATGACGGCGATGCTGTGTATCTTTTAGACAAATTGCAGGATAGCGAAGCGCATCATCAAGAAAGTCTGGAAAATCAGCTGGTAGAAGAATTGAATATCAAGACTCTAATGCAGCAATTACCGCCGCGTTTACAAAAACTCATCTATATGCGCTATTTTTTGGATAAAACGCAGCAAGAGGTGGCCGCGGAGCTCTCTATATCACAGGTGCAGGTTTCTCGCTTAGAAAAACAGGCTTTTGGCATAATCCGACAATATTTACAAAATGTTTAAATTGAGGTTTTAATGCTTTGTAGCTTATGATATAATGTATAGCAATTAATTGCTATACATTTTTTATATTTAAATTATAAAAACAGTTCTAAAATTAATATTTTTTGAGAAAATTATATTTATCAGTACTTTTTAAATATAAATTGATTAAATTGATGAAAAATTGCCGAATATATGATATTATATTGAATTGAAGCAGGTAATTTCTCTAAGATACAGTGGAGGTATCTATAATGACAGATATAAAAGAGCGTATTCGGGATCTGAAAAAAGAACGGGATGCCGTTATTTTGGCGCATTATTATGTCCCGGATGAAATACAGGAAATAGCCGATTATGTGGGAGATTCTTATTATTTAAGTAAAATGGCTGCCAAGGCTACACAACAAGTTATAGTTTTTTGCGGCGTCAGATTCATGGGTGAAAGCGCCAAGATACTCAGCCCGCAGAAAAAAGTTGTGATGCCCGACGCTTCTGCCGATTGCCCCATGGCTCATATGGTTGAACCCAGCGCTATCGAGGCCATGCGCAAAAAATATCCTGATCTTTTGGTTGTTTGCTATATAAATTCTACAGCGGAGATCAAGGCTCTTTCTGATGTTTGCGTGACTTCTTCCAATGCGGAAAAAATCGTTAAGGCTTTGCCGCAAAAAGATATCTTTTTTGTGCCCGATCAACATCTTGGCACTTATATTGCCAGCCAATTGCCGGATAGAAATATCATGTGCAATCCCGGATACTGTCCTATCCATAATAATATAAGCGCACAAATCGTGGCGGAGGCAAAAAAAGATCATCCCAAGGCTTTGGTGCTCATGCATCCGGAATGTCCCAAAGAAGCTATCGCCTTGGCCGATTATGTGGGCAGCACTTCCGGTATTATTGATTATGCAACAAAAAGCCCGCATCATGATTTTATCATTGCTACGGAGCCGGGTATTCTCTATGATTTAAAAAATAAAAATCCGCAAAAGCATTTTTATCCTTTGACTGCGGCCGGTATTTGTGAAGATATGAAAAAAATCACTTTGGAAAAGGTGCTGCATGTTTTGCAAACATTGGATAATGAAATTGAACTGGATGAAGATTTGCGTCTCAAAGCCAAAAATGCCTTGTTGAAGATGCATGAAATTGCTCAGTAGTATCTTTATCATAGCTCTATAAGGAAAGAGGCTATCAGAATGAAAAAAACTGATGTTGTGATTGTTGGCACTGGTGCAGCAGGATTGTTCTGCGCATTGGAGTTGCCGCAAACTCTTAATGTGCTGATGCTCACAAAAGATTTGATGGAGAACAGTAACTCCTTTTTGGCGCAAGGTGGTATTTCCGCCTTGCGTGGGCCGGAAGATTATGAATGTTACTTTGAAGATACTATCAAGGCAGGGCATTATAAAAATAACAGGGAATCTGTTGCCATTATGATTCAATCATCTCCACAAATCGTTCGGGATCTGATAAATTATGGGGTGGAATTCGAGCATGATGAAAAGGGCGGCTTGGTTTATACCCGTGAAGGCGCTCATTCCACCTATCGCATATTATATCATGAGGATATAACCGGCAAGGAAATCACCAGTAAGCTGCTGGCACAAGTCAAAAAACGTGCCAATGTAACTATATGTGAAAAAACTCCTTTGCTGGATATTGTGGAAGAGGATGGGGTTTGCAAAGGAGTCATAGCGGAGGGCCAGGATGGCAAGGCCTTTATTATTGAGGCGGATGCTGTGATTTTAGCCACCGGCGGTTTAGGCGGGTTGTTCAAAAATTCCACTAATTTTGAACATATGACCGGCGATGCTTTGGCCATAGCTATCAAGCATGGCATCGAGTTGCAGGATATCAACTATATCCAGATACATCCGACAGCCCTTTATTCTACGAAAAGCGGCCGGCGTTTCTTGATCTCGGAATCCGTGCGGGGAGAAGGGGCCGTGCTTTTGAATGCTAAAAAGGAGCGCTTTGTGGACGAGCTTTTGCCGCGTGACCTTTTGGCCAGGGCTATCTTGAAGCAAATGGAAATTGACCATAAAGACTATGTATATCTTTCTTTAGCCCATATGGATGCGGAAACTATCAAAAACCGTTTCCCCAATATTTATAGTCATTGTTTGGCGGAAGGTTATGATATAACCAAGGACTGTATTCCCGTCACGCCTGTGCAGCATTATTTTATGGGCGGCATCAGAGTGGATATCAACAGCAAAACTAATCTGGACAACCTTTATGCCGTGGGGGAAACCAGTTGTAATGGCGTACATGGGGCTAATCGTCTGGCCAGTAATTCTCTTTTGGAAAGCTTGGTGTTCGGAAAAAGAGCAGCAGCTCTTATTGCTAGGGAATTACCGCGTCATGTGGTTATAAAAACAGCGCCGGATCTAAGCTCATATCAAGACTTGAAAGCTTTGCGGGAAGAA
>CAYRML010000078.1:0-6172 GCA_964425485.1 uncultured Peptococcaceae bacterium
TGAGCAAAGGCAGTGCATAAAAAGCCCTGTGTAAGAGACTGCTTCCATCTATCAAAATCAAATTTTCCACTTTTTTCATATCGCACCTGCACTGTTTTTTTCTTAACTTATATTGTATCATATATAATACCACAAACGAAGGGCTAAATAAAAAAAGCCTGACGGCTTTTTTGGGCAAACAGCTATGAATGAAGAATAAAAAAGCCCAACGGCTTTTTTATTGATCTTGATTTTTCTTACGCACCGCACGCCAAATCAAGAAAATGACCAACAAAATGGCAATGACCGGCAAAATATAGAAGATAAAAATAACTATACTGGCGCAAACGGTTATTAGGGCACTGGCACCGGCCATCAGGCTGGCATAGATGCGCGAACCGATATTGTCCCAGCCGCCAACCGTCACTTTTTGCTCATATAAAGCCGGCAGCGTCAGCGAGACATTGATGGTGGCCATACCCGTGACTTCTTTCAGGTATTTCATCTGGCCGGTCAAAGAATCCAGCTCCGCCTGCACACGCATCAATTCGCTTTCTATCTGCACGAGCTCCGATATTTCTTTGCTGTCCTCATACAGGCGTTTAAGGCGGTTTTTTTGCTCTTTATATTGCTGGATGCGTGCCTCCAAGTCTATATATTCAGTACTCACATCCTGAGCATAAAGACTTTTGTTCAGCAAAGTACCAACAGCCGTGATTTCGGACAGGCTTTGATCGAGAGAGGTATTATCCACCCGCAAGGAAATACTGCCGCTGATAATATGGCCGGCATCATCGCTGTAGGAATCACTGACCAGCACATAACCGCCGTATTTCTGCACGATTTGGTTTATGGCCTGGCTGGCCTTTTCAACATCGCTGACCTCCAACCCTATGGAGGCATTTTTGATCAGCTTGGCTTCGCCAGCAAAGCCAGAATCAGGACCGGCGGAATAAGTTGTAATTTGGGCAGAAGATTCATTCGCAGCAGTCATAGATTCGGCATCAGCCAAATCAGGAGCAACGGCCATATCAGCGGATTCTTTGTTGGCGGAACCCGCACGCATCATATCATTGACAGCAGCGTCGAAACCGCCGTCAGCATTTTCCCGTGGCGAATAATCACCATATTGGGCCGGCTGCACACCGGCAAGCTCGAAATTGCCGATAGCCCCTGCGGCCACCACAAACACAAAAACAGCGGCACAGGCGGCTACACCCTTGAACCAATTGGTCTGATAGAATTTTTTTGTCTTTTTAGCTCCTTTAAATGCAACTGGATCGGCAACTATTGAATTATCATCTTCCACCGTAAGATCCGACAACTCGCACAAACGTTTATGGAGCAATAAGGCAAAATCTTCCGGTAGGGGCAAAAGGGGCATCCCCCTGATGGCAGCGGAAATCGAACGCATGACCTGTAGCTCTTCCCGAGCATTTTTATCTTCATCCAGCAGGACTTCAATCTTGGCTTTTTCTTCTTCCGTCAAACAGTCGTCCAGATATCCAGATAATTGATCGAACAGATCATGCTGACTCACTGTCATCACCTCCTCTGGCAATATGACCCAACAAGTGAGGATAATGTTCCGCATCAGCTTTAATTTTTTGCTGCAATATTTTGCGGGCACGGTTGATACGCGATTTGACAGTGCCTATAGAGATAGCAAGAGCATCAGCTATCTCTTGATAGCTGAAATAAAGATACTCCCTCATGACGATAACCATACGGTATTCCGGCGGCAGACTATCGATTAAAACCTGAAGATATTCGCCCAGTTCCTTGTTCTGCACCAAATCCTCAGGCAACTGAGAAAAATCGGCGATCTCTCTTTGCATCTCGCCACTTTCCGTCATGATATATTCATCCAGGGAGCTTTCCACATGCCGATATTTGCGCGTCAATTCATCACGGCAAACATTGACCGTGATCCTATATATCCAAGTGGAAAAGGAAGAATCACCGCGAAACCCCGGCAAGGCTCTATATATCTTAATTATGGCTTCCTGCGCCATATCGGAGGCATCATATGTATTCCCTAAAAGACGATAAGCCGTATTATAGATGCGCTGCTGATAAGCTGTTATCAGCTCTTCGAAAGCGTCTACATCGCCCTCTTTAATTTTTTTTATCAATAAATCTTCTTTAGCAGACATAACTTGTCTCCTTCTGTCGATTTGCCTGATTTATATATTCCATACTGAAGGTTAAAAACCTTGCTGGAAAATAATCTTAATACTTTTTATGGCATATCTTAATAAAATATTTAAAAATACTCTTGCATTCTTCGGCTTTTATGTGTAGAATATATTTTGCGGGCCAAAGGTGCCGCAACCAATAGGCCGAAGTGGTGGAATTGGCAGACGCGCTGGACTCAAAATCCAGTATGGGCGACCATGTGTGGGTTCAAGTCCCACCTTCGGCACCAAGACGAGTGTTCATATGAACACTCGTCTTTTTTTTATTATTCCCTCACCATTTCATTATTCTCTCACTAAGTTTGATGGAACGGAATGGAGCCTTGGAAAAGGATCGATTCCGTTTTTTTTATGCAGCTTTTACTTAATAAGAAGCATAATGACAGAAAGAGGCTTTCCCTCAATACATATTGACATTCTTCGATATGACGTGCTATCATATATATGATTCTATTTATATGAGGTGTATCTGTATGAATAACAGAGATTCAAGTCATGTCCATATTTTCAAAGCCTTCTGTGACGAACACAGGCTGAGTATTCTTAACCTGCTACAAAGCGGTGAGAAATGCGCTTGCATATTATTGGAGCGTCTTGATATTTCACAATCCACACTTTCTCATCATATGAAAATACTTGTTGACAGCGGTATTGTAAATGCGCGTAAAGATGGTAAATGGACGCATTATTCCATAAACGAAATGGAAAGTAAAAAGGCAGTTCAATTGTTGCATGATTTGACCACAGTGTCCTATGATGCTGCAGTTGACAAAGATTGTTGTTAATTTTTTTATTATAAGGAGATATGATATGAACAATATTATCGAACATGTGAAAGATTATTACGGGAAGCAATTACAAAGCAAACAAGATCTAAAATCCAGTGGTTGTTGTTGCACAGAAAGGCCGCCTGTTGAGATAAGAGAGACTCTTCCATTGATTGCCGATGAAATAAAAGATAGGTTCTACGGCTGCGGCTCGCCTTTGCCGCCACTCCTTAAGGGAATGACTGTACTTGATCTGGGCTGCGGAACCGGCAGAGATGTATACATCGCATCCAAACTTGTTGGAGAATCGGGGCATGCGATCGGCGTGGATATGACGCCTGAACAGATAGAAATCGCTATCAAATATAAAGAAAAACAACGTGAATGCTTTGGTTTCAAGACATCAAACGTAACATTCATCCAAGGCTATATCGAGGATCTGAAATCGCTGGGCCTAGAAGACCAAAGCATCGACGTCGTGATCTCCAATTGTGTCATTAACCTTTCTCCGGCTAAAGAACAAATCTTCAAGGAGATATATCGCGTGCTTAAACCGGGTGGAGAACTGTTTTTTTCAGATGTCTTCGCAGATCGTCGTATACCCGAACATTTAGCAGTCGACCCAGTGCTGCGGGGTGAATGTTTGAGCGGAGCTTTGTATATCGAAGATTTCCGCAGGCTGATGCTGAAGTGCGGATGGGCTGATTTCCGTTATACGAATATCCGTGAAATTTCCCTGGGAAATGACGAAATCGACAGAATGGTGGGTTTTGCAACGTTTTCATCCCGTACAGTAAGAGCTTTCAAACTCGATGACTTGGAGGATATCTGCGAAGATTATGGGCAAATAGCTTATTATAACGGAGCTATTCCGGGACACCCCCATTTTTTTGATCTTGATGATCATCATCGCTTCTTTACCGGCAAACCTTTGCTTGTATGCGGTAATACAGCTTCAATGCTATCCAACACGCGCTATCGCAAAGCATTTAAAGTTATCGGAAACCGTGATGTGCATTTCGGTAGATTTGATGGCTGTTCTCCTGCCAACAAAAGTTCTGTATCGGAGTCTTGCTCATGCTGTTGATCGGCATATAAATCCCGCGGGTGCGATCTTGCATGCGTTGATATACTTTGGTCTGGTTTAATAATTATTAGACCATACCGTCAATGCCTGATGCTCTAATGAACTTGAATGACAATAAAGACAAAATGAGCTACATCCGCCGCCAAACATGACTTCAGATTTTAAACTAAGTCAGACAGAACATGTCCCCGGCTGAGCTTTTACCACTGATAAAGCCAGCGGCGATAATTACCCGGAAAAGGCAAAATTTGACTTTGGCATCGGGATATAGTATAATTTTGAAAATATTTCTATAAATTCTTACCGGTTGGGCAGAAAACTGCTTCAAGATATTGAGCTTATGGGTGGAGAGCTTCGCAAGGAGCGCTGCACCCTTTTTTTATAAATCGGTATTATTTTACTGGAGCAAATGGATATCCTAAAAATATATAAACAATAGATATGGAGGTCATATGCAGTTCTTACTTTTGATCTTAGGCTTGGGGCTTATTGTAAAAAGCGCGGATATATTGATCGATTCTGCGGCAAAGATAGCGCGCAGATATGGCGTTTCTTCGTTTATTATCGGCATTACCGTCATCGCCTTCGGAACAAGCGCGCCTGAGCTTGCAGTGGGCATATTATCCGGGATCAGCCAGACCAATCAATTGACGCTCGGCAATATCATCGGCAGCTGTCTCTCTAACATAGCGCTCATCGTCGGCCTTTCGGCAATGATCTTTCCTTTGATGGTAAAAGACACTGTCGTAAAGCGGGAATTGCCAATGTTGATCATCATTCAAGTGGCTTTAGGTGCTATGATGTTCATTGACGGACAGCTGTCAAGGATCGACGGCATTATCCTTATGGGATCATTCGTCGCATTCATGGTGTATATTTTTCTCAATGCCAAAAAATCGATGAAAATACAGATCGACCCGGAAGGCGATATCGATACCGATAACGATGGGAACAGAGTCGCCCCATCAAACAACAGCGGGCAAGAAAGCTCTGGCATGGTCAAATTAGGGCTCTTTTCCATAATATCGTTAATAGGGCTTTTTGGCGGCGGCAAGCTGACGGTAGACAGCAGCACCCAGATCGCCCAAAGCTTTGGCCTGAGCGAGACGATGATCGGATTGACTGTGCTGGCTCTTGCCACAACGATGCCTGAGCTCATCACCAGCATAGTAGCTGCGAGGAAAAAAGAGCATGAGATCGTGCTTGGCAATTGTATCGGCAGTTGTATCTTGAATATACTGCTTGTTTTGGGCTTATCTTCGTTCATATCGCCCATCGCCGTCGAAGGCGGACTTTGGTTTGATTTTATCTCTATGCTGGCGCTTGCCGCATTCGTATTTTTCATGTCTTTCCTGAAAAAAAAGATACAACGGCCCGTTGGCATTGTCTTAGTGGCTATTTATGTCATATATATCACCACAAAGGTCATGCTAGCTTTGACATGACCTGTTCAAGGATAAGCATCGCCCTTTATCGCATTCAAAAAACACAAAAAAAACCGAACGATAATCGTTCGGTTCTTTTATCTGAGTCTAAAAGGCATTTTATACTTTCGTTAACCTCAATGATCTGGTCTAATACTTCGGGCTGGCTTGACCCAAAGCCGTATGAGGACTTGTCCTATATTACCGCTTACAAAAGATCATTTAAAGTACGTGGCATGATATATCAACCGCCAGAAACATAGATACCGGCAATTTCCCCTTCTTAACAACCCCCGTCAGAAATTTCTGAAGTATAAGTTGCTCCTCCTAGATTGTTTTCAGACGTCTTTCTAAAATGGTATCCGTAAATGGCAAAGGTCATAGCCATGGGAAAAGATTTAGGACGTTTGAAGATGGACCAGAAAAACAATTTCCAATAGTATTTTCTTTCCTTGCCGAAACAGCCCAGATGAAAGATAGCCTTAATAAAAGCTCCGATGGCATTTAAGCTGAGAGGCCGCCTGCCCAAATGAACGGGACGAAATTCTTTGAGGAAAGTCATAACACGTTCATAGTAGTAATGTGGAGAGTAGATTGTGCTGACAATCTGTTTATAGCCATCAATTAAAGTATCTAAATTCATCTTAGGACTAAAATTAATTGACAGATCGGTATTGTTGCCGTTAAAATGATCGGTTACCCTGCCTTCTGCCTCCA
>CAYRML010000079.1:0-6064 GCA_964425485.1 uncultured Peptococcaceae bacterium
TATCACAAATTACTGGTCATCACAGATACCGGCATGGTCATGTATCCCACCTTGGAACAAAAGAAAGAAATCATCGAAAATGCCGTCGCAGTTATGAAAAACATGGGCTATGAAAAACCCAAAGTAGCGGTTTTGGCTGCTGTGGAAAAAGTCAACCCCAAAATGCCGGAAACTTTGGATGCCGCCGCTTTGAAAGAAATGAATGAAAAGGGCGAAATCACCGATTGCATTGTTGACGGTCCTCTCTCTTATGATATCGCTATGAGCAAAGAATCCGGTGCAATCAAAGGCTATTTCAGCGAAGTGGCCGGTGATCCCGACATTCTGCTTTTGCCCAATATCACGGCCGGCAATATCCTCGGCAAATGCTATATCTTTTCCTCCAATGCCCTGATGGTCGGCTTGATTATCGGCGCACAAGTACCCATCGTACTGACCTCCAGAGGTTCTTCTGCCGAAGAAAAATATCTTTCTATCGTCATGGCTGCCGCGGCCATCTAAGTTGTGCATTAATATAAAACCAAGTCCAAGAAAGAAAGGATCAAACGCATGGAAAAAATATTAGTTATCAACCCCGGCTCCACCTCTACGAAAATATCTGTATATCAAGAGGAAGAATGCCTCTTTGTAGAAAAATTAGAACATGAAATCGAGGTTATCAGCCAATATAAAAATATCACCGACCAATATGACTGGCGTAAAGGTCTTATCCTTGATGTTTTGAAAGCAAAAGGCTTCGATGTTAATCAATTGACTGCCATAGTAGCCAGAGGCGGGCTTCTGCCCAGCGTTACATCCGGCGCTTATAAAGTCAATCAAGATATGGTCGACCAATTGAAATTTAATCCAAAATCTCCTCATGCTTCCAATCTGGGTGCTGTTATCGCACAAGCAATTGCCGATCCGCTCAATATTCCTGCTTATATTTATGACCCTGTCTCCGTTGACGAAGTACAAGCTGTTGCTAGAGTAACAGGCTTCCCGGAATTGGAACGTTTTGGCGTTGGCCACAACCTTAACATGCGTGCCATTGCCAACCAATATGCCAAAGAAGTAAACAAACCTTATAAAGATCTCAACCTCATCGTGTCCCACCTGGGCAGTGGCGTTACCACTTCCCTTCACCATAATGGACGCATGATCGATATAGTGACAGATGACGAAGGCGCTTTTTCTCCGGAAAGATCCGGTGGTTTGGGCGTAACCATTTTGGCCAAATTCCTCTTCGAAAGCGACTATAATTATAAAACCTTCATCCAAAGAGCAAAACGCAATTGCGGTTTTCAAGCCTATTTTGGCACCATGGATGCCAGAACCATCGAAGGCATGATTGCTGATGGCGACAAAAAAGCTGCTTTGGTTTATGAGGCTTTTGCCTACAATGTTGCTAAAAACATTGCCTCCCTGGCCGCTGTTGTCTGCGGCAAAGTCGATGCCATTCTTTTAACCGGCGGCATTGCTTATTCCAAGATGACTACCGACTGGATCACGGAAAGAGTTAGCTTCATTGCTCCCGTGCATCTCTATCCGGGCGAAAATGAAATGGAAGCCTTGGCTCTTGGCGCTTTGCGCGTGCAGCACGGCCAAGAAGAAGCCAAAAATTATGTCCGTCAAGACATCTGATCCTAGACAGAAAAAAAAGACCTGCCTTATGGCAGGTCTTTTTTTCTGTTCTTATAACTATTCTCTGCCGACCACACGGTAGATCTCATCGGCGGCCGGTGGCAGCACAGGCAGAGCCTGTCCATCCTGGAGCAAAGTGATGCCATGCTCTGCTTTGGTAATCCGGCCGATACAGCTTAAGCGAATATTAGCTTCGGCCATGGCTGTTTCCAGCGCCTCCCGCTTTGACGGCGGCATAACCATCAGCATACAGCCACTGGAGATCAGACGCAGATAGTCGACGGAAAAATGGGCGCTGATCTTTTTAGTGACCTCCTCTACCGGGATATCAGCCGCTATTATTTCCGCGCCCAGGCCGGAGACATTGCACAGCTCCCAGACAGCGCCCAGAACGCCGCCTTCCGTAATATCATGCATGCCCGTAGTGCCGATACGGCCGGCAATTACCCCTTCCTTGACTACACTGACCTGATCCAGCAAATCTTTGGCCTTTTGTATTTCATCAGGACTGAGAAAGGAGCTGACTTCCTGCTCAAAATCGCAGGCAATGATGCCGGTACCCTCGATCCCGGCCGTCTTGGTCATATAGATAAGGTCTCCCTCTTGCATATTATGAGTATTTTGCGATTGTCCCTTAAGTCCCCGTCCCAGCGCTGTCGACACAATGACAGGGGTATTAACGGCGGCTGTTATTTCCGTATGTCCACCGATAATCTCCACACCACACTGCGCGGCCGCCTCTGAAGACTGGCTCATAATATGTTGGATATCATCCTCGGTCGTGCCAACCGGCAGCAGGATAACCAGCATAATCCCCAGCGGCTCGATACCGTTGGAGGCTATATCATTACAGGATATATGAATAGACAATCTGCCGATATCAGCCACGGCAGCCGTAATAGGATCACTGGAAATAACACAATCATAAGCGCCGAAGTCGATAACGGCGCAATCCTCACCTATGCCGGGCCTGGTGGTCACCTCCGGCCGGCGATAAGTTATATTATCAAATACTATCTTCTGCAAAATCTCGCTGTCTAGTTTGCCTATGGGCAAGGGTTTTCGGCTCATAGCATTTTACCTTCCTGCCATCTAATATATTAATTATCTAAGACACAGTTTACAAGAGCGTGTTTTGCTTGCTCTCTTCTTGTAAGACGGCCATTTGACTGCGCCTTCTTACATCACAAAACGATATTATTATAGCACGAAACTAACAGCTTGACAACCTCCTTGCGCTTTTTCTGAGCGCTTATCGACAGAAATCGGCACCGATAAGATGATACTCAGGAGTTCATAATGATGCATAAATAATGATGCATAAATAAAAAACCAATCATCCGGAAAGATGATTGGTTTTTATGGTGCGGTAGATGGGACTTGAACCCATACGCCACAAGACACACGCCCCTCAAACGTGCCTGTCTGCCAATTCCAGCACTACCGCAAAATGCATCACAGCAATACTTATTTTACCACAGACAAGTCTCGTTTGTAAAGAGGATATGGTTTAAAATATTAAATTTCGCCGCTTAGGTTTTTATAAAATTTCTTCAAAGCTCATAATAACTTTTTCGATAACGAGGCCATTTTCCTCCGCATCCGGCTCATAGGTGAAGCCGTTTATACGCAGAAAAAGATCGCCTCCATCCATAGCATAAATCCAAGAGAGGGTATCTTTACCATCCAGCACATGCCGGATCTTGGTGGCAATAGTACGCTTGCCGTCAAGCTCTATCTCTTTTTGCCAAACGATTGCAAAATCTTCGCTGGCAGTTTGCACGGATGCCATAATATCAATGTTAAACTGATCCAGGGTCGCATCCTCTATTTTTTTCTGACTAAGCACGATTAAAGACTGGGACTGACCCGTACCATCTTTGGTAGCAGCAATGATAGCTCCATTCATGATAGCATTGCGGTCTCGCTGCCAATCGGCCGGCGCTGTCACCTGATAGCGATTATCGGAAGAAATGAATATTTTCTCACCCTCAGCAGTCAAAGGCTCCTCATTGGAGCAGGCGCAAAGGCTGAATACCAAGGCAATAATAGCCGCTATGGCCAATAATACTTTTTTGTTCACAATATCACCCTTTTTGTTTGATATTTATATTTTATCATAATATGCTTTAAAAACCAATATCTAAAAGCTGGCCTTGGCAATCAGTCCCCAACGACTTTATGGACAATATACAATATGACCGGTTTTATACGGCTTTATACTAAGCATATAAAAAAGCGCCCTCCCGAAAGGACGCTTTTTCATTAGGAAGTTGATTATGCAGCTTCCGCCACAGGTTCTTTTTTCTTTCTGCCGGGGCCTGTTTCTTTGAATCTTAAGGAGAAGATAATGGCCACAATATGGGACAGAGCCAAAATCAGTACGCTCCACTTATAACCGAAGGCGCCAACGACATTGGTATCGGTAATACCGGTATTAGCAATAAAGCTATTGCACAAGCCGGTGGCAATCAAGCCGCCGACGATCGGCATAATGAAACCGGCGATATAACCAAAGGACAGGAAGATGGTATAGCATGCGGCAACCTTGGAGGCGCTGGTGCCCGGTAATTCTGTGGGAGCAAGAAACAGAGGAGGCATCCAACCACCATTACCAAGACCGAACATAGCAACACCAAGAATGATGAAAGTAACGGAAACGTCGGCACCAAAGACAGCTACTATAAAGCCAGCAAGTTTCAGGATCTGGCAAAAAACAATGATCGGTTTGCGTTTGCCTGTTTTGGAAGTAAGCACCGCACCAATAAGGGTACCGATAACACCAAAGAGCGGGAAGGCAATAGCAGCCCACCAAGTAGCTGACATCTCATCCATGGCACCGGCTGTCATCAGCCAATAAGGCAGGATGGTAGCTATGTACATGTACATAGTAAAGTCACAGATAAAGGTCGGCACCAAGGTCTTGATCATGTTTGTGCCAAAAGCCCATCCGATAACACCTTTTTCGTCCAGAGGCTGCTGGACTTCCATATAAATATCTTCTTCAGTGGCGATATCGATTTTATCAACATCTTTTCTGACGACAATAATCCAAATGATGAGAATGGCAAGGGTAATGAAGCCGGAGAAGCCATGGCCCATGAGCCAGTTGCCTGTCGCACTGCCAACGCCGGGGAACAAAGTATAACTGAGTAAAGCACCGCCCAAGGGGAAGAAACCATTCAAGGTAGCTAATAAACGTCTGGACTTAGGACGGAACCATTTCATGATGGCGGAACCGAGGGCCGGAATACAAAGACCAAAGCCAAAGCCGTAAATAACACGACCTACCAAATATATGCCATAACCGGCAGGAGACATGAAGACTATCAAGATACCGATAGTATTCATGAGCATAGCAATGGTAAAGAGGTTCCTGGTACCTATCTTTTGTTCCATAGCCGTACCGACATAGGTAGCGGGAATGGTCGCCAGGAACATGATAGACATAGACAAGTTAATTAAAGCCTGGTCTTGTACCGGGTCTAAAGCAAAAAAATCAAAAAAGTATGGGATAAAGGGCGCAGGGCTTGAGTTATGCGCATAAGCGATCAAAACACCTATGATAAGCATTGCAGCTATCAATGGAGCTGGCAAACGTTTGCCCTTAAGCTTTTCGTTCAGATACTTAACAAATGTTTCTTCCGTCTTGACTGGTTTTGCTGCAGAATTCAATATAACAACCACCTTTCCTCAAAAAATTCGCTAAACATAAAAAATAAACTTAAACAAACTATAAGTGCATTAAAATATTTGTCCCTGTAAATTTATACATTGGCTATACATCTGACCGTTATGTATAAATTCTCGTTAAAAACTGAAAATTATGTCATTTTTTTTTCAGATAATATGGTCGAATCATCCCAACAAAGGGGAAATAATATCACATATTTAACGGTCGGCCGGCCGATACAAAAAAATCAAGATATCTTGTATGCCATAACTGCAAACATACCCATATCTTGTACATAAAAATCAACTCCTCCCTTTTGTCAAATAGGTCGGCCAAATATGAAATTGTAACTATAATCAGCGTTAAAATATGTATTCTCGTTGGGAGTAACCTTATCCTGGAAGTCATTTTATCATAAAAATTTCCACTTTGCAAGTATATTTTTGCAATAAAAAACTCCCCCCTATGATTTGGGAGGAAGGGGGGAAGTTTTTTAATAACAAATATGTAATTATCCGGATATTTAATGGGCAGAACAATTTAAGCCGCCGGGGCCTCTGCTGCCGCAGTATCCTTTTTCTTACGGCCGGGGCCGGTTTCTTTAAGCGCAATAGCAGCAATAATAGCTATAATGTGGATCAAACCAAAGATAAATATGCTCCATTTAAAGCCATAAGCACCCAGAATTGCCGTATCGGTGATACCGGTAGAAGCAGTCAGGCTGTTGGCAAAAGAGGTAGCAAGCAGACCGCCGATGATGGGGAAAAT
>CAYRML010000080.1:0-5909 GCA_964425485.1 uncultured Peptococcaceae bacterium
AAGCGGAACCAGCCCCGGAAAAAGCCGAGCAGCAAGCAGCACAACCCGCGGCCGAACCCACAGCAGCGCCGGTACAACAGCCAGAGGCTGTATCGCAAAACAAACAGGAGGCTGCCGCTGGCTATGCCGATGAAAAAAGGAATTGGGCAAAATTCCCCTACCCTGTCTTGATGCTGGTGATTTTCTTTCTGCTGGGGTTCCTCTTTAACATATGGCATGTTGCCTGGCTAGTTTTTTTGACCATTCCTTTATTCTATTGGATGGTGGGTAAAAAATAAATAATACACTAAATAATGCTTTGTAAATAAGAGGTGTGCAGCAATCAGCACACCTCTTATTTAGATGGAGATAATAAAAAAGCTGCCCTGCGGAATATGCAGGGCAGCTTTTGATTGACTTAATTATTTTTTGAGCCAAGTCATCATAGAGCGCAATTGTTTGCCGACGACCTCGATCTGATGTTCTTTGCCTTGTTTGGCCAAGGATTTAAAAACAGGGCGGCCAGCTTGGTTTTCCAAAAGCCAGTTTTTAGCAAATACGCCGTCTTGGATTTCTTTCAAAACCTGGCGCATTTCCGCTTTGGTGTCATCAGTGATGATGCGCGGGCCCACAGCCAAATCTCCCCACTCTGCCGTATCGCTGACGGAATAGCGCATCATGCTGATGCCGGCCTCGTACATAAGGTCAACGATCAATTTAGTTTCATGCAGACATTCAAAATAAGCGATTTCCGGTTGATAACCGGCTTCTACCAAGGTTTCAAAACCGGCGGTGATCAAATGGCTGAGCCCGCCGCAAAGCACAACTTGTTCGCCGAAGAGGTCGGTTTCTGTTTCTTCTTTGAAGGTGGTTTCGATGACGCCGGCACGGGTAGTGCCGATGCCTTTGGCATAGGCCATAGCCAGGTCATGAGCTTGTCCGGAAGCATCCTGATAGATAGCGATCAATGCCGGTGTGCCGGCGCCTTCGGTATAAGTTCTTCTTACCAAATGGCCGGGGCTTTTAGGAGCGATCATGACCACGTCCACATCTTTGGGCGGCATGATTTGACTGAAATGGATATTAAAACCATGGGAAAAACCCAGCACCTTGCCTGGTTTTAGGTTAGGCAGAATATCCTGCGCATAAATTTTTGCTTGTACTTCGTCAGGAACCAGGATTTGAATGTAATCAGCGGCCGCTGCAGCTTCGGCAGCAGACATGACTGTCATGCCGTCGGCAGTGGCTCTTTCATAACCAGCGCCGCCTTTTCTTTGCCCAACAATAACTTCCAGGCCGCTGTCACGCAGATTTTGCGCTTGAGCATGACCCTGACTGCCATAACCGATAATAGCGATTTTCTTTCCCTGCAAAAGCGAAAGATCCGCATCATTATCATAATAGATTTTTACCATGTTACTTACCTCCATTTAATCAAAGTGTTATAAATTTCCGGAGCTTTCCGGTGGTTTATATATTTTTGTAAAGCTCTTATCATTATTTCCTCATTCTATCATGCATAGATATTGTTTGACAAGAGTTTTATTTGGTGAGGGATTTATTTTTCCGATTATCTGCTGCTTTTTATAATATATATGGCTTTTAAGACATAGACATCAATAAATAAATACTTTTAAGGCGGTCAATATCTTGATTATCGATTTCAATGATATCATATCTTTTATCAGCGATAAAGTGGTTTGGAGTCCCTTTTTGGTTGTTCTATGCCTTTTTTGCGGTTTATATTTTTCTTTTTGCAGCGGCTTTTTGCAAGTGAGGCATTTTACCACGATGATAAAACTTTTATTGGACAAGAAGAAAGAGGGGCCGGGCATCTCACCTTTACAATCTTTTGCCATGTCTTTGGCCGGTCGTATCGGCACAGGCAATGTTTCCGGCACGGCCACAGCCATCTTTTTCGGTGGTCCGGGGGCCGTTTTTTGGATGTGGATATTCGCTTTGTTGGGTTCGGCTTCGTCTTTTGTCGAATGCTCTTTGGCCCAAGTGTGGAAAGAGGAAGTGGGTGGTCAATATCGTGGTGGTCCGGCTTTCTATATGGAAAAAGGCCTGGGCTGGCCACGATATGCCTGCGTTTTTTCTGTGGTGGCCGTGCTGGCCTGTGGGTTGCTTTTGCCGGGTGTTCAGTCCGGTGTGGTTATCACGGCCTTTAATGATACGATAGGCATACATAAAGTTGTGCTGGCCCTTATCATCACGATTTTTATCAGTTTGGTTATTTTTGGCGGCATCAAAAGAATCGCCAAAGTAGCGCAGATAATCGTTCCTTTTATGGCCATCGGTTATTTAATTGGCATCATGGTGGTGATCGGCTCTAATCTCTCGGCAGTGCCGGCTATGCTGTCCCTGATTTGTCAAAGTGCTTTGGGCACAGATGCCGCTTTTGGCGGCATTATCGGCTCAGCGATTATCTGGGGAGTGAAAAGAGGAGCATATGCCAATGAGGCTGGCATGGGCAATGCCCCGCATGCGGCGGCAGCGGCTGAGGTCACGCATCCGGCTAAACAGGGGCTGATACAAGCGTTTTCTGTATATATTGATACTTTTTTGATCTGTACTGCTACCGCCTTTGTCATGTTGCTGACCAATTGTTTTAATGTAGTAGATGAACGCACGGGCGCCATGCTGGCCGAATATTTGCCGCATCTAGAAAAAGGCCAGGCTTTTACCCAGGCAGCTTTGGAAACGGTATTTGGTGCGGGTGGCGGAGTTTTTATAGCAGTGGCTCTGGCCTTTTTCGCCTTCACTTCGCTATTGTCTTATTATTATGAAGCAGAAACCAATCTGACTTTTATCTTTCGGGATGATGCCAAAGTCAAGAAAATCATGTTGTTTTTGCAATTGGCTTTTTTGTCTACCATCATGCTCTCCGCCCTGCGCCCCACGGATACCATTTGGGCTTTGGGCGATATCGGTGTGGGCCTGATGGCTTGGCTTAATATTACGGCAATTTTAAAGCTGCGAAAGCCGGCTTTGGCCGTCCTGCGTGATTTCGAGCAGCAAAAAAAGGCGGGTTTGGACCCCATCTTCCGCCCGGATACACTAAATATTAAAAATGCCGACTTGTGGAATAAATCATAAATCTGTGGTTTATTTAAGGAAAATCAAAAGAAAGAAGGGTTTTCTATTTAATATCTATAATAATCACAAGGGCAATTTGTAAAATCAGGAAAATTTTCCTGTTAATGTCATATGATGATAGGGAAAGGAGTGGTTAAATAAATGCAAATAATGATAAAAAAAACAAATAACCATCTGTTACTCCCGCTATTATTAATAGTTATTACTGTTATTTTAGCCGTTTTTTTGCTGACGGGTCCTGCCTTGGCTATCGCTGATGATGTGCAAAGCCAAGCTCCAAATCAAACACCTATACAAATCACCTTCAGCCTGGGAGAAACTATTTGGCAATCCGCAAACATCTATGAAGGCGAGGGCAATTTTTTGCTGCTGCGTAGCTTGATTTCTGATGTGGGGGGTTCCGTCAGCTGGCTCAGTGATCCTGGTGTGGTTTTTATTTCCGTCGGCAACCGCACCATTGCTTATTGTCATAAAGTAAAATATTTATATATCGGTCAAAATACGGCCAATGGTCTCTCCTGGCAAAAAATCTATGCGGAGCAGCCTCTAAAAATGGAGAATAACAGTAATTATATAAACAGACAATATCTGTCATATCTGGGCATGCAATGCGCCTGGGATCCGGATCTGCGTTATATGGACATAGTTCTGGCTGCAGATATTTATAATAGTGAATATCTGGCTCCTACCGCCCAACAGCTGTGGTCTCTGATCGGCACAGATCTTAAGAATTCTATACCACAATCGGTGACCAGATTCTTATCTTCCAAAACTACATATTTTAATGCTAACCTGACTAACCGTACTACTAATATAAAGTTAGCCGCCAAAGCCATAAATGGTACAGTGATAGAAGCGGGAAAAGTTTTTTCTTTTAACAAAACGGTTGGTCCGCGCTATGAAAGCAAAGGTTATAAAGAGGCTGTGATTTTTGTGAATGGGGAGAAAGATAAAGGTATTGGTGGCGGGGTCTGCCAAGTTTCCAGCACTATTTATAATGCTGTGCTTAGCGCCGGGCTTACGGTTGTTGAAAGGCATGCTCACAGCCTACCCGTAACCTATGTGGCACCGGATAGAGACGCTACTGTTTCTTATGGCATACAGGATTTTCGCTTTAAGAATAATACAAAAGGCAAGGTCATCATCACAACCATAGTTGGTCCTAATTATCTGACGGTTCAGCTTTGGTCCAAGATTTAATTAAAATAAGACAGCAGGGGGGACGTATTTATTTGTGCAAAATTGACAAAGGCCGCTGTTTTTGATAAAATAATCTGGTATGTGATAGTTATATGACAAAGCAGCACAAGAAAGAGGTGCTTTTTATGTCCACGGCGGTTATTGTAGGTGCCCAATGGGGCGATGAAGGCAAAGGTAAAATAATTGATTTTTTGGCCCAGAAGGCTGATATGGTCGTGCGTTGCCAAGGAGGCAACAATGCTGGACATACAGTTGTTTGCGGTGATAAAACTTATAAGTTACATTTGATACCTTCCGGTATTTTATATCCAGGTGTAGATTGCATTATTGCCAATGGCGTTGTAGCCGATCTGGCTGTGGTTTTGGAAGAATTAGATAATTTGTCTGCCCAAGGCGTAAAAAGTGATAATTTACGTATATCCGAAAGAGCGCAATTGATAATGCCTTATCACTGCCAATTGGATGAATTGCAGGAAAGCCTCAAGGGTTCTAGTAAAATCGGTACCACAAAAAGGGGTATTGGTCCGGCTTATATTGATAAAGTCGCTCGCTGCGGTTTTCGGATTATTGATCTTTTGGACTGGCCATCATTCCTGTCTAAACTGCAGGTCAATATCGAAGAAAAGAATAATCTTTTTGCCTTGTATGGTCAGCCGCTTATAGATGAAGAAAAAATTATTGCTGATTTTAAAGTGTATGCTGAAAGGATCAAACCATATATTGCAGATACAGCGCCGCTTATCAATGAAGCTATCGATGCCGGCAAAAATGTGCTGTTTGAAGGTGCGCAAGGCACTTTGCTGGATATAGATCATGGTACTTATCCCTATGTCACTTCGTCTTATCCTACTGCCGGCGGCGCTTGTACGGGTTCTGGCGTGGGCCCGACCAAGATCAAAAGAGTTATCGGTATCGCTAAAGCCTATACCACCCGCGTGGGTGATGGACCATTCCCCACAGAATTGTTTGATGAAACGGGCGATCATATTCGTGAACAGGGATTTGAATGGGGCACAACCACAGGTCGTCCCCGTCGCTGCGGTTGGCTTGATGTCGTGGTTTTGCGTTATAGCGCTATGATTAATGGCTTAACCGATTTAGCTGTCACAAAACTGGATGTTCTTGATGATCTGCCGGAAATAAAGGTCTGCATGGCTTATATGTATAGAGGACAACGGATAGAAAATTTCCCCGCCGACTTGCAAGTTTTATCGGAGTGTGAGCCGATTTATGAAACGCTGCCCGGTTGGTGTCAGTCTACTACCGACTGTCAGTCTTTTTCTGATTTACCGGAAAACGCCCAAAAATACCTGTATTTTTTAGAGGCGGTTTCTGGAGTTCAGGTTTCCATCGCGGCGGTCGGTCCTGAAAGAAGCCAGACAATAGTAGTTCATAATATTTTTTAAAACTTTGTTATTGCTTATAAGAGAGTAAAAATAATAGCCTCCAATGGCTATTATTTTTTGTGATTTAGTCTTGACAAGATTTTTGAAATATGATAGCATACTGTCTGTTTGAGGCATTAGCTCAGCAGGTAGAGCACCTGACTTTTAATCAGGGTGTCCGGAGTTCGAGTCTCCGATGCCTCACCATGGCGCGTTGGAGAAGCGGCTTAACTCACCAGCCTTTCA
>CAYRML010000081.1:0-5835 GCA_964425485.1 uncultured Peptococcaceae bacterium
TTATAGGGATTGAAAGAGAATTTGATTTTGTTCAGGTCCTCGATGATCTGCGGCGAGGCGATGGCAAAGCCGATGCGAGCGCCGGCCAGAGAGCGGGATTTGGAAAAAGTACCACATATCAACAGATTATCATAATGGGGTAAAAGCGGCAAACAGGACTGGCTGCCAAAATCGATATAAGCCTCATCAATAAAGACTAATTGATCGGGATTAGTTTTTAATATAGTTTCTATTTGCTCCAAAGATAGGCAAATGCCGGTAGGCGCATTGGGATTGGCGATGAAGATATTGTGACCACAATTCAGATAGTCGGCAATGTCGATGGTAAGATCCTCTTTGAGGGGTACCTGCAATGCTTCTACAGATAAAAGATCGGCATAGACTTGGTAAAAGCCATAAGTGATATCAGGAAAGCAGGCTTTTTTCTCTTGATCACAAAAAGCCATAAAGCTGAAAGCCAGTATCTCATCGGACCCGTTGCCCACAAAGATTTGATTTTTTTCGACCCCGTAAAAAGTCGCTATGGCTTCCGTCAGCAAAGATGCTTCCGGATCAGGATAGATTTGCAGCTTGTTCAGCTCTTTTTCATTGATGGCAGCTACCACTTGCGGTGAAGGCGGAAAAGGCGATTCATTGGTATTCAGTTTGATATATTTTCGCTCTCTTGGTTGTTCGCCCGGTACATAGGGCTCGATGGCGGCAAAGCGTTTGCTTAAAAATCTGCTCATTTATCCTCCCTATCCTCAAAGCGGATGGCCATGGCTGCGGCATGGGCGCCGAGGCCTTCCCTTTTCGCAAAGTCTATTACCTGATCTTTGACCTGTGCCAGAGAATTTTTATCATAATAAATAAAAGATGATTTCTTGACAAAATCGTCAACGGACAGTGGCGAGGAAAAGCGTGCTGTGCCGCTGGTGGGTAAAGTGTGATTGGGGCCGGCCCAATAATCGCCCAAGGCCTCCGGCGCATTTTGTCCCAAAAAGATAGACCCGGCATTTTGCACGGCATTGAGCAGGGCAAAAGGATCGGCCACACAAAGCTCCAAATGTTCAGGCGCGATCAGATTACTGATATTAATAGCCTGATCGATGTTTTGTGCCAAAATGATCTTGCCGTTTTTTTCTATAGATTGGCGGGCGACTTCTGCCCTTGGCAACAGCGGCAATTGCCGCTCTAGCTCTGTCTGTACGGCTAAAGCCAGCTTGAGGCTGTCCGTGACCAATACGGCAGATGCAAGGACATCATGTTCCGCTTGTGAGAGCATATCGGCAGCTATATAAGAGGCATTTGCCTTTTCATCTGCTATGATGAGTATCTCGCTGGGGCCGGCGATCATGTCGATAGCCACCAGTCCAAAGACGCATCTTTTGGCCGTGGCCACGAAAATATTGCCGGGGCCTACGATCTTATCGACTTTGGGGACACTGTTGGTGCCATAGGCCAAAGCGGCCACAGCTTGCGCACCGCCGACTTTATAGATCTGATCCACGCCGGCAATTTGGGCAGCCACCAGGATCTGAGCGGCAATTTGCCCCTTATGATCGGGCGGGGTGACCATGACGATCTGTTTGACCCCCGCTATCCTGGCCGGTATGGCGTTCATAAGCACGGAAGATGGATAACTGGCCGTGCCGCCGGGGATATAAAGCCCCACTTTTTCTATGGCCGTATATTTTTGTCCCAGCACAATTCCTTTTTCATCGTTGATGATAAAATTGTTATGCTTCTGCCGCTGATGAAAGGCCTCGATATTGGCGGCGGCGGCCTGCAAGGTGCGGAGGAAATCAGCATCTATAGCCACATGAGCGGCCTCTATTTCCGCCGCTGTGACTTTAAGGCTTTGCAGTTTTGTTCCGTCGAATTGCTCTTCATAGCGCAAAAGGGCCGCATCGCCTTCTTTTTGTACGGCGGCGATGATTTCTTTGACGGTTGCCTCTACCTCTGTATAATCGGCAGGGGCCCGATTAAAAATCTCGCTCTCTTTAATATTGGCATAATCCAGCAGTTTAATCATTTTTCTAAAACCTCCGCCAGTTTATCCATCATGCTGCGGATCCGCTCATTTTTAAATTTGAAGCTGGATTTGTTGGCGATCAGACGGGCACTGATAGGACAGATCTCGCGATAGATTTTGAGATTATTTTCTTTGGCCGTCTTGCCGGATTCCACTATATCCACGATGACATCTGATAGTCCCAAAAGAGGCGCCAACTCCACAGAACCATGGAGCTTGATGATGGAAATTTCCCTATTCTGAGAAGCATAATATTTTTTAGCAATATTAACAAAAGTGGTTGCCACCCGCAAGGTACGGTCCGTATCTTCGAAATAATCATTGGGGGCCGTGACCACCATGCGGCAACGCCCTAGCTTAAGATCCAACAGCTCATATACGTCCGGCTCGTTTTCCAGCAATATATCTTTACCCACCACACCGATATCAGCTGCGCCATGTTCTACATAGATACCAACGTCGGAGGGTTTGACCAAAAAATAGCGAATGTCGTTAGCGGTGTTTTCCACCACCAGCTTGCGGTTGTCTTCATAAATAGATTGACAGTCATAACCGACCTTAGCAAACAGCTCATAGACCTGCTTGCCCAGCCGGCCTTTAGGCAAGGCGATATTAAGCATGGTCAGACACCTCCTCCAAGCTGTCATTTTCATATTTATATAATTTCTTGAAGCGCAGCTCCGGCGGGATGTTTTTTTCTGCTCGTACAGAAAGTCCCTGCTCGATAAGTTTTTGTACCTGGCAGGAAAGTTTGCCGAAGTCGACTGAGGCATCATAAAGAATGATTGCGTCCACATCATATGCTGTCACATGTTTGCATAAAAGCTCCAGTTCATTAAGATAAATGGCAAAACCGATGGCCCCGATATCCTTACCGAATTTTTTCATCAGGTTATCATAACGGCCGCCTGCCAGCACGGCATGGGGGATATTTTCCACATAGCCTTGGAAAATCATGCCGCTATAATAATCGATGGCATTGATAATGGAAAAATCAAGATTAATATTTTCCGCAAATTTGCTGAAAGAAATAGCTTTGTACAACTCTTTTAACTCATCCAAAGCAGTTTGCATCTCTTCATTGATGACGATATCAGCAGCCGCGGCTAGGGTTTCGGGGAAATTGCCATAAAGGGATGGTATCTTAATCAGCTTCTCTGTATAGAAAGTGGAAATACCCATATCTTCACAGTTCTTTTTCAGCTCATGAATGTTTTTGGCTTTGATGCATTGGAAAATACGGGCCTTTTTATCGAAGTCTACTTTTAAGGCCTCCATCAAAGCGGCAATGAATCCCATATGCGATAGCTCTAGAATAAAGCGATCACTGATTTTGCTGAGGCTGCTGATGGCCAGACGGATGACCTCGATCGTAGAATAAATGTCTACATCGCCCAAAAATTCCAGACCCATTTGATTGATCTCTTTGAATTCATGATTTTGCTTAGCCATACGATAGACATTTTCTATATAATATAATTTTTGACTATTGGTCTTGTCCGCCCTGGTATTTTTGATGATGGAAAGGGTGACGTCGGGCTTTAAAGCCAGCAGTTTACCATTGCCATCAGTGAAAGTGATGATATTTTCGCTGATCAAAAAGTCTTTGTTTTCTACATACAGATCATATTCCTCAAACTTACGCATTTTATATTTTTTATAGCCCAATTGCTCATAAAGCTTGCGCAAAGCCAGGGTTATCTTTTCTTCTTTTTTTAGTGTATCCAGGAAGAGCTCCATTGAAGAACCACCTTTCTGATAAAGTCAAGACCTATTATATCCCACTTTAGCGCATTAGTCAACTAAATTGATAAAGCAGATTTAATAACGGCATCATGTGGTGCCGTACCATCGATAACCGCCAGTGAAAGGGCGGGGATGATGACGCCATCTATAGAATCGCAATCGGAGGAACATTGCCAAAAGTCCAAATCATAGCCTCTTTCCAGCATGGTTTGCCCGATCTTGCGCATAAGCGTGGATTTGCCGACTCCCGGCCCACCTTTTAGTATAAATACTTTGTCTAATCCCTTTAATCCTTCCTCATAAAAAGAATAAAATCCTTCCGGCGTATTACTGCCGGGGAAAAGATAGCGACTTTTGCCTTGACGCATAGGAAACACTTCCTTTTTAAGGTGTTTTTTATAATATTATGCAACTAAAAAGATATGGTGAATGATACTATTGATATAGACGAGTCCAGGGAAAATATAAAAATATAGAAAATAAATTTATCGGTCAGGCAATATTGTAGGCCAGGCGGCATATCTATTAATAAATCAGGTATTGGCAAAGACTTTTATATCATAGACAATGGGTTTTTAAGGAGGATTTTATATGGACCAAACTGTTTTTGCCCTCAGCCGCACTTTGTTTTTACCCAAAGGATCGCCACCTATACTTAATATCGAAAACCTGAAAATAGATGTGCGCAAAAAAGATATCAGTGAAGAAAATGGCTATATATTTTGTGCTGGAGATATAGATATACTCATAGATTATATGTCTCAGGATGAGCGGCATATCAATCAGGGCCATCCTTGGCAGGTATTTATTTCTTTGCCTTTTGAGATGAAAGAAAAAGGACACAGTAAATGCCCCCCTCTTTGTGAGCTGGGCGTTGATGATTTACAGTGGTTTGTGGTGGCACCCAGAGCTTTGGAGTTGAACCTGAGTCTGATTTTGCAGCAACCAGATTCCGATGAACTTTGTCCGGGGGAAAAAGAATGGGCACAACGTTCGCAAAGTGCGGAATATCAAAGAGAGGAGTTGGTAGAAAAGGTGACGGAAGATCTTATGCCGCAGGAAGAAAGAGCGGCGAAAATGGCCTCTTATGAGCAGCCATTCGATGGGCAATCGCAAGAATGTGCTGTGCAGAGCAGAGAAAATATCGAAGATATAGGATATATACAGGACATGAATGTGGCGGCCGAAGTTGGTCTGACCGCAGAAAGAGAAAATGAAGATATCTCTTTAGCCGAGGCTGTATTGGCTAAAAATCAGGCAGCTTCCTCTGCTGCTGAAATAGAAGCGGCAAGCAAAGTAAGCTCGGAGATTCCTATATTAACTATACAAAAAGATGATAAGGGGGTTTTGCCTGCATCTGTACAGATGGCACCTGCTGGTCAATGTAAAAGATTTTGCCTGCGTTTTTATCGTGTACAGCCTGGAGAAGAGGCCCTATCTGTAGCCCTGCGCTTTGGTGTTTCTATGGATGAGCTGGCTGCCAAAAACAAAATCCAGCCTCAGGATATTCATAGCGGCATGATGCTGGCTATACCTTGTTAGACATTATATATCATGAACCAATCTTACAAAAAAGAGGGATAATACACTCTTTTTTGTGTATTTTGCTGTTTCAAGGGGTAAGCTAAGCAAAAAGTTTGTTTGGAGGTTGGTTTTTGTGATAGCATTTATTTTAGCGGGAGTATCGGGAATTATGATGGCTGTGCAAGGAGCAATGAATGGTGCTTTAGGGCGCATAATCGGCATGCTGGAGGGAACCTTTATAGTGCATGTGGTGGGTCTGGCAGCAGTGGCCCTGTTGCTCTTTGCTTTTGGTCTGGGCAAGGGTGATTTATCCAAATTGGTGGATGTCCCTTGGTACCTATATCTGGGAGGTATTATCAATGTAGCTATTATTTTCGGTGTTATGTCTTCTATTGATAAGATAGGTGCAGGTAATGCCACAACGGCTATTATTGCCGGGCAGCTGACTATGGCTATGATCATAGACGCTTGCGGCCTTTTTGGTTTGGATAAGACCGGCATGACTTGGGGCCGCGGTATCGGTCTTGGCATGATGGTCGTGGCGGCAAAGC
>CAYRML010000082.1:0-5756 GCA_964425485.1 uncultured Peptococcaceae bacterium
ATATCTATAAAAGAGCCCTGGATATTATATTCTCTGATGGTAAATAGTCGGGCAATATCGCCGGCGATTGGTATATCATACAGAGAGGAGGCGAAAACAGGTGAAGTATTGACCCCGATTAGCAAAACACCAATTGCCAGTATAAGTGCAATAAAACAGTTTTTTATAATCAAAATAGCTTTTCTTTGCGGTTTAGTAGATCTGATCTTATCAATAATAATTTGATTCAGTTGATCGGGAATTTCTGTTTTATCGTATATCGCACCGGCAGATTTTAATTTATCTTCCATAGACTATACCTCCTTAATTTGATCTTTTAGCTTGCTCAAAGCTGAACGAATACGGGTTTTTACCGTATTGATATTTGTTTTTGTGATCTGTGCTATTTCCTCGTTTTTAAACCCCTCAAAATATTTAAGGATAATGATCGTTTTTAGTTTTGGCGGCAATTTATTAATAGCCATATACAGAGTAAGCTTGGTCGCAAGATCGGGGTTTGTGGGATTATCCTCGAAATTATAATCTTCACAACTAATATATTTTGCGTTTTTCCTCAGGAAGCTGATGCTCTCATTGACTGCAATTCTATATACCCAGGTTTTTATAAAGCTTGTATTTCTTAAAAAATTGGAGGATTTTAAAGCCTTTTCTGCGACTTGTTGGACAACATCAAGTGCATAATCTCGGTTTTTTACATAACTATATGCCAAACGATAGATCGATTGTTGATTATTAATCAGATAATCGCTGACCAAACAATACTTATCTTCTTTTTTTGAATCAAGCAAAACATTTGGTTTAGGCTCATCTAAGTATTGCATAGACAAGGTTTTTCCTCCTTTGATAAAATTTGAATAAAATCGGGATGGAATTAGGATAAAATCGGAATTTTTAACAGCGCTGTCTTCCATAATACTTAATAGACTAAATGAAATGGTAAAAGGTTTTAAAAAAAAAGAGCTATAGTAAAAACTATAGCTCTTTAAAAGAAATAGATGTCAGTAAAAGATATTTTTTAGATGGCTTTATCTGCGTTCAAAACATCAAGCATATTATATAAGCCTTGATGGTCTTTGATGAAAAATGCTGCCTGTATCGCGCCTTCGGCAAAAGCTTTGCGGGAGAATGATTCATGGATGATGCTGATACGTTCATTTTCCCCGACCATCAAAACCTCATGATAACCCACATAGCCGCCTGCGCGCACGGCGTTGATAGGAATCTCTTTTTTATATTGTTTCGGCAAAGCTTCGGATATGCTTCTGGCAATATTTATAGATGTGGTGGAAATAGGATCAGTCTTAAGGCTGTGATGGCGCTCTGTAACCTGATAATCGAAATGAGGTAATTTTTTTGCGGCATTGGCCACCAGATCCATCAATACATTTACGCCAAGTGTTATGTTGGTAGCCAGAACCAAACCAAAAGAGCCATCTTGACTGATTTCTTTAACAATTTGCATCTCTTTATCATCATAGCCGGTGGTACAAGCCACCATTGATACATGATATTGCTGACAAAAACGCATCATTTTCATGGAAGCTATATGATTAGAAAAATCTATGACTACATCTATTTTTTCTTCTTTGAAAATTTTGGGAGTATCATCAATACTTATGACCTTGCAACCGGTTTTAGGTCTGTTGAGAAAATCACCAAGATCTTTGTCAATTTTATTGGAACAGGGACGGCTGAAGATAGCGGATATAGTTATCTTATCAGAATACTTATCTAAAATGGTAGCAGCCACCTCTCTTCCTGCTCTGCCTAAACCGCATAATGCAATTTTCATATCATCCTCCTCCTTTTTAGAATCTCAATAAAACAAAAAAGTACTACTGGAAAAGTAGCACTAAAAAGATATGCATAGCTGAATCCAAATATAGGATATTATACCAAAGTATATACCTTCATAGCGCTTGCGAGATTAGCTGACGGATTAGGGATTGAAGGATTCCCTTCCGAATATAATCGGATACACCCCAAAAATAATGGTTCTCCCGCTACATAAAATGTATTCAGCGAACAATTATTGCTGTTTGTTTATAATGATAATATATTCACAAAATTTTGTCAATTGGCAGCATTTTCATATTTGTTTTCGGCGGCAAAAAAAATAGATAATCCTGTTGACAAGGGCTTAGGGATTAGTTATAATCAAGAAGTTGGTGCATTGCCATGCTTTTTTATACCTAATGCCGCTGTAGCTCAGTAGGTAGAGCGCATCCTTGGTAAGGATGAGGTCACCAGTTCAATCCTGGTCAGTGGCTCCAATTAAACCCCTCGTAAAATGCTTTATAGCAGGCGTTTTGTGAGGGGGTTTTCTTTTGCTTAAAATTTCGATTTTCATTTTTTGACACCTTTTTTCAAAAAAAATCATTTCTTAATGGCTACTTAATGGCTATATGATATTTATTACTATGCAAAAATCATCATTAAAATTATTACAGCGGCACTATATACTGGATCTTGGGCAAAATTTTATCTGTTCTTTATTTCAATAATGATATATAATGAAAAAAAGCTTGTTTATGAATGCAAGTTTTTTATCGATCGGAATTTTGCTTGATAAACAAGGGTATCGTAAGGGTATAATATTTTTAGAATGACTGTTTTCTAAATGAGGTAGCCTTATGGATCTAAAAGATAGAAGAATTGTAATCACAGGCGCTTCTTCCGGTATTGGTTTGGCCTTACTGAAGCGATTAGTCAAAGCCGAAGCCAAAATTGTGGCAGTTTCCCGCCATCTGCAAGATATCAGGCAAGAGTTTGCAGATGAAAATGTCTATACCGTTGAATGCGATGTGTCCGATCCGCAGCAAATAGATAATATGCTGGATGAGGCCAAACGCATATTAGGCGGTATCGATATCTTTGTCTCTAATGCCGGCGTGGGTATTTATGGGAAAATCGGTCCGGCTGATTGGTCAAAAACTGAGAATATCTTTAAAACAAATGTATTTGCGCCAATGTATATTTTGCAAAAACTGACGGCAGATGGACCCAAAGAAGATTTGACCTTTATGCTTACCATTTCGGCCTTGGGCAAAATGGTGTTGCCGGGATTTGCTTTTTATAATTCCACCAAATTTGCTCTGGATGGCTTTATACGCACCTATCGCATGGAAAAGCCCGCTAATGTTAAGATCATACCGGTATATCCATCGGCGGCTTATACGCCCTTTTTCCGCAAAGCAGGCGGGGATAATACGCCGATGCCTCTTTTAGACAGGCAATCAGCGGCTTCGGTGGCCTGGTGTATGGAACAAGGGTTGAGGATGGGCTTGCCCTTTGTTTATACCTCAATAATTTTTACGGCCAGAAGCATAGCAGTCAGGGTGCTGCCTGTGGATTTAATACCGCAGGCTATCGAAAAGATGCGTTTCTCCGCCTGGCTGAAAAGGCATAAACAAGACCCCGACTTATCTTAAAGATAAATCAATCCTCAATATATGCTGTCAGCAAAATAATTTTGCGGTATATATTGAGGATTGATTTTATATTTGTTATAATATTAAAAATATAGACCTAACAAAATGCGGATCAAAGAAAGTTGAAAAGATATGTCGGTTTTTAGCATAGAGAATATATTATTTGTTATACCTTCGGTCATTATAGCGCTGACCTTTCATGAAGCGGCGCATGCTTTTGTGGCCTATAAATTTGGCGATCCCACGGCAAAACTGCAAGGACGCCTGACCTTAAATCCACTTAAGCATCTGGATATAATAGGTACACTGATGCTGATTTTTGCCCATTTTGGTTGGGCCAAACCCGTGCCCATCAATCCATATTATTTACAGGGGAACAGACGTGGTAAATTAATTTTGATTGCCGTGGCGGGCGTGTTGTTCAACTTTATTATAGCCTTGATCAGCTGCCTTTTGCTTTCTTTAATGTATCATAGCTATTTGCCATATAATGATGGTGTCCAGGCGTTTTTGCTGCAGCTGGCATTTATAAATTTGATATTGGTTGTCTTTAATATTTTGCCAATCCCGCCTTTGGATGGTTCTAAGGTTCTTTTGGAATTGCTGCCACCGCAATATGCTGAAAAGTTTAGTTTTCTCGATCGATTTGGCTTTATTATTTTGATAGTTTTGGCCATCAGTGGTTTGTTGGGCAGATTTATTTCGCCCATGATTTATGGATTGCTCAATTTCTGTTTTTCTATCGTGGGATTAGCCTGATAAGGATATTATAAAAGGAGATGTATAGTGATGAAAAGTCAAGGGAAGTTAGTTGCTGTAAGCGGTATGAGGCCCACCGGTAAATTGCATTTGGGTCATTTAAGCGTGCTAGAAAACTGGACAAGGCTTCAGGATGAATATGAATGTTCGTATTTTATCGCTGACTGGCATGCTTTAACTACAACATTCGATAGCACGGAAAATATCCGCTCTAATACCAGAGAACTGGCCCTTGACTGGCTTTCCGTAGGTTTAGATCCTGAAAAATGCGTGCTTTTCCGCCAATCGGATGTCAAACAACATGCGGAAATGCATATGCTTTTATCCATGATGACACCTGTATCCTGGTTGGAAAGGGTGCCTACCTACAAGTCTCAAATACAGCAATTCGGCGATGCTGGCAAGGATATTTCAATGTATGGATTTTTAGGATATCCGGTTTTGATGACATCGGATGTCGTGCTTTATAATGCCACTTATGTACCTGTAGGAGAGGATCAGGTGCCGCACTTGGAATTATCGCGTGAGATAGTAAGACGTTTTAATAACATGTATAATACGGATGTTTTAGTAGAGCCTTATCCTCTTTTGGCCAAAATAAAATTGCTGCCCGGTATCGATAATCGCAAAATGAGCAAAAGTTACAATAATGATATAGCCATCTCCGCACAGCCTGAAGAGGTTAAAGATAAGGTGAAACAGATGATCACAGATCCCGCGCGCATCAAAAAGACCGATCTTGGACATCCCGATATTTGTACGGTATTCACTTATCATGGTTTTTATAATGAGCAGGAAACCGATACTATTTGTGCTGCCTGCAAAAAAGGGGAAATTGGCTGCGGAGAATGTAAAAATCGGCTGACAGAAAAAATGAATACCTGCCTGGCACCTATTTTAGCCAGAAGAGCGGAGTTTGAAAAAGATAAAAACTTGGTTGCAGATATTTTAGAAGCAGGCGCCTGTAAAGCCCGGGAAAAAGCCGAAGAAACCATGCAGGCGGTCAGGGAAGCGATAAAACTATGAATTATCAGATCCGGCTAGAGATGTTCGAAGGTCCATTTGAGCTTTTACTTTATCTAATCGAAAAAGAGCAGATGGATATTTTCAATATACCCATAGCCAAGATCACCCAGCAATTTATCGAGTATTTGCAAATTATGCGTGATTTTAATCTGGAAGTCGCCAGCAGTTTTTTGCTGATGGCCAGTACTTTATTATCACTGAAAGCCAAAATGCTTTTGCCTGCTGTCGCCGACGAGCAGGAGGCCGCCGATCTGGAATTGGAGAAACAGCAGCTTATTGACAATATTCTTTATTACAAAGCATTTAAAGAAGCGGCACAAAGTTTGCAAGGGCTACAAGATATCCAAGCTCTTTATACAGCCCGCCCGGAAGCAAAGGAGTTATATATGCAGTTTTTTGCCAAGCAGAATCCTTTGGCGGGTAAGGATATAAATGATTTATTAGCTGCCTATGCTCAGGTTTTAGCAAAGCTGGATAGACCGGAAATGGTGATGGATATATCTTTTTGTCACCTTACCGTTGAAAGCAAAATAGAAGATA
>CAYRML010000083.1:0-5465 GCA_964425485.1 uncultured Peptococcaceae bacterium
CTTTTTATTATTCATCAATGGGCTCAAAATCTTCTTTACCCACAAAACAAACTGGGCATTGCCAATCTTCCGGTAAATCCTCAAAAGCCGTACCGGGTGCTACACCTCCATCAGCATCGCCAAGCGCCGGATCATAAATGTATGAGCAGGGAATACAACGATATTTTTTCATAATACTGCCTCCTTCTTATTTATATAGTGGGAGCCGGAGCCTTTACTATAATAAGTTCCAAAGTTTCATCATGCAGATTTTTTACATTCATTTTAGTCTTAAAGGGAATTTTCAACAGAGTCCCAGCAATATATTCATGAATCTCCTGCTCTCCTAAGCCAATTGAGAGTGTACCCCTTATAACTGTCATATATACATTTGAATTTGAGAAATGCTCAGGTAGGCCCTCGTTCTTGTTAAACACCATATGGAGATAATGAATGTTTTCGTCATTGATAACTTTTTCGATGATCCTATCATTGCCTTTGTATAAATTAAAAACTTGCTCTATCATGATACATCCCTCCTTTTTATATTATAAATCATATTTTACTATTAGAATCTAATATTTTTATATCATCATAAGTAAAATATGTCTGTTGCATTTACAACAAAAATGATCATAAGATTATGTATCAGTATATCGGCACTCAGTATATTGGCACTGCAAAAGCAGTTTTATTACCACAGGAAATAGGCGCATTATGTAATGGATGGGTTAATAATATAAATTTTTTACGAGATTCATTTCTAAACCCATTTAACCCAATCGGCGAGATATTAGGCTAGTTTCTCAGGCTGTTCAGCGGCGCAGGGATACGTCCGCCGCGATTGATAAACTCTGCACTGGAGGCAGGGTGTACCGGCATCACAGGGGCGCTGCCCAAAAGCCCTCCGAATTCTACCATATCGCCGACTTTTTTACCCGGCGCCGGGATCAGGCGCACGGCGGTGGTCTTATGATTGGTCACCCCTATGGCCGCTTCATCGGCAATGATGGCGGCAATAGTCTCTGCGGAAATATCACCGGGAACGGCGATCATGTCAAGCCCGACAGAACAAACACAGGTCATTGCTTCAAGTTTATCCAGCGTCAGAATTCCAGAGTTTGCCGCTGCAATCATTCCTTCATCCTCGGAAACGGGAATAAAGGCTCCGGACAATCCGCCAACATGGCCGGAGGCCATAATGCCGCCTTTTTTAACAGCATCATTCAGCAAGGCAAGAGCAGCAGTTGTACCATGTGTGCCGCAGATCTCAAGGCCCATTTCTTCCAAGATCCTGGCCACGCTGTCCCCCACGGCGGGAGTGGGAGCAAGAGAAAGGTCTACAACACCAAAAGGAACGTTTAAGCGGCGGCTTGCTTCTTGCGCGACTAATTGACCCATACGGGTGATTCTGAAGGCAGTTTTTTTTATGACCTCGGCAACCTCGTCAAAGGGAGCTCCTTTTGCAGACTGAAGGGCATGACAAACCACACCGGGACCGGAAACACCGACATTGATCACACATTCAGCTTCACCAATCCCGTGAAAAGCACCGGCCATAAAAGGATTATCCTCCACAGCATTGGCAAAAACAACTAATTTTGCGCAACCAAGACCACCTCTGTCGGCAGTCAGATCGGCGGTTTTTTTAATAATTCTGCCCATAAGAGCGACGGCATCCATATTGATACCCGCCTGCGTAGTGGCAACATTGACCGAAGAACAAACACAACTGGTTTCCGCCAGTGCTCTGGGGATGGACTCAATCAGCTTGCGGTCACCTTCAGTAAAACCTTTTTGCACCAGCGCCGAAAAACCCCCAATAAAATTAACGCCGCAGGCCTCTGCAGCTTTATCCATAGCGGCGGCAAATGGCATATAGTCGCTGGTGGCGCAAGCCTCCGCCACAAGCGCAATAGGCGTGACGGAAATGCGCTTATTGACAATAGGAATACCGAATTCGCGTTCGATCGCTTCCCCTGTTTTTACCAGATGTTCCGCGCTGGAGCTGATTTTATCATAAATACGGCGGCAGCATTCCTTCTCGTCATAATGGGTGCAGCCCCGCAGGGAAATACCCATGGTGATGGTGCGGATATCCAAATGCTGCTGGTCGATCATGGAAATTGTCTGCAAGATTTCCTGCTTATTCAGCATCTTGTAAGCGCTCCTTTCGGATTTTATCCTAAAATTAGGTTTGTTTCAGTAATAAACTAAATTCTATGCATGGCATTAAAAATCTCCTCACGCTGAATGCGGATGGAAAGCGCCAGCTTAGTGCCTTCATCTTCCAAAAGGGACGCAAGCTGCGCCACAGAAATCTGGCATTTTTCAAGATCAACCAGCATAATCATCGTGAAATAATCTTCCATAACAGTCTGACTGATATCTAAAATATTTACGCCGTTTTGGGCCAGCATGGCGCCGACGGCGGCGATAATGCCAACCCGATCTTTACCAATGACGGTAACAATGGCATGCATTGTTAATCATCCTTTCCTCATGAAAATGTTAGTTTTCTTAACTGCTGTAATTAATTTATTATACGCGTTAATTGGCTTTAGATCAAATATTTTTATCTTATTCAGGCATAATTATCTAATTTTATCATGTTGGTAAAACCAGTACATGCGGACAAATTAAAAACCGGGTAGACAGACATAGCTACCCGGTTTTTAATAAAAATAATATCATTTGGCTATCATGACGGAGCTGGCTTTGATGATAGCCATGGCATCATCGCCAATTTTCAGGCCCATTGATTGGGCCGAGCTTGTTGTGATGCTGGCCACAACACTCAGGCCATTAACATCTAAAACTACTTCAGTTGAGACAGGCCCATTTTTTATTTCTTTTATTTTTCCCTTAAATTGATTTCTTGCTGATAATTGCATAATTTACACCTCCACATATATTTTTCAAAGAATTTTAGAAATTATACAAGGTTTGTACAAACTATTTTGGGAATTTTGCAATTATCAGCATATAATATGAATTTTCCTTCTGATATACAAAACAAGTAATTTAGATTTTAGCGGCAATAAGGTCCTTCAGGCATCTTTTATATAATACAGCTCACAAGTTCATTTATACCTATATTGTAGAAAAGACTTTCTGCTTTTATTTGCTCTAAAGTATTTTTTATCTCATTTTCCTTATAGATGCAGCCAATTAATGATTGCGATACAACTTCAACTTCGCCCCTGCAAAAAAAATCCCCATATATTTTGCATTGTTCAATATAACCGTTATGAATATTAAGGTTGAATTGAATTTTGCCTCCTTTAAACCTATTGCTCTTAACAATATTATAATCAGGAGAGGCGCCATAATTCCAATCCCACCGCCTGAATTTTATATCAGCCAGCTCATATACTCTGCTTATATCTTTTGCTGTTAATGAGTAGGTCCCAGAAATATTTTTCTTAAGATGATTGAGGATTAATTTTTTAAACTCTAAGGCATCAATTTTCTTATTAAGGAAATCACTTATATTTGCCACTCTGTCCCGAACGGACTTTATGCCCTTGGAGATTATTTTATCATCAGAAACCGTGATAGATTTTACCATCTCAGAAATATTGGTATTAAAGAGCAGAGAGCCATGATGTAAGACACAGTTTTCATCACTGTATTGCGCATTGCCCGAGATTTTTTTGCCATCGATCAAAATATCATTTCGATTATTAAAATAGGCATTAATGCCTAAAGCGGATAGAGCATCAATAATAGGATCGGTATAGATTTTAAAATTAATTTCGTTATAGGGTTTATTTCTAATAATAAAACTGAATTGCCATCCATTCGGATCCGTATAGATTGTTCCACCCCCGGTAATACGTCTGACCACATGAATATTCTTCGTTTTAATATAATCCTGATTTATTTCTTCCAAGGTATTCTGATATCTGCCGATCATTAACGCAGGTTCCGTCCTCCAGAACAAAAAAACATCTTCACCTAGATCATATTCTTTTAACAAATAATATTCCAGTGCAAAGTTAAAAAAAGGGTCCAGGCAATTATTATCTACATAAATCATAGCGGCCCCTCCCTTTGATGGCCCTGATGGCTTCCAACGCATTATAGGAACTTCTCACTAAGGGATCACTCGCTACATATTTTATGCCTTTTTGCACGGCCATTTTTTTATATTGGGCAAATATCCGCGGGCTAAGATATCGCTGCACAGGGATATGGTTTACGGAAGGGCATAAATACTGGCCGATTGTCAATATATCGCAACCTATTTGCGCCAAGTCATCAATGACCTTGATAACTTCTTTCTTGCTCTCCCCCAATCCCATCATAATGCCTGTTTTTGTTATCATATATGGCTCTTTCTCTTTGATATACTTTAGTATATTTAAAGACCTGCGATAATCAGCCTCCGGCCTGACTTGCGGATAAAGCGAGGGAACCGTTTCCATATTATGATTTATGACATCTGGCTGGGCGGCCATAATAATCTCTAAATTTTGTTTTTTACCTCCCAGATCAGGTATAAGCACCTCTATTGTGGATTCCGGCAAGACTTTTTTAAGCGAGCGGATGGTCTTGGAAAAATGCATAGCTCCCCCATCCTCTAAATCATCCCGAGTCACTGAAGTAATGACAATATGCTTAAGATTAAGTTTTTGGGCAGCAATGGCTATATTATCCGGTTCGGCAAGATCTAAGGGGCTGCCAATTCCTTTTTGGACGGCGCAAAACCGACAGTTCCTAGTGCAAATATTACCCATAATCATAAAAGTAGCCGTATTCTTTTTAGAGCATTCACCAATATTGGGACAATCGGCTTCTTTACATACGGTATGGATAGATAATTGCCTTAGCAATTGGTTGATTTTCTCCACGGATTTATTATCATATTTGGTTTTTAACCACTCCGGTTTCTGCATATCCATATTTTGCTCCCCCGCTCATAAAAAACTGGTGATTATCTTCGATCAACAAACAACAAATTTAACGGGCATGGATAGCTCTGCCAAAACTGGCGGACATAAATGCCTCGGGAATGCCCTCGCAAAATGTTGGATGCGGATGCACGGCTTTAATTACGGCATCCGCTTTGGCCCCCGCAGCCATAGCCACGGCCAGCTCGCCGATAATATCAGTAGCATTTTGACAATATAAATGCGCGCCTAAAATCCTATCATCAGCAGACAAAACGATTTTCATCATACCCGAACTATCCCCGGCAATTAAAGACTTGGCATTAGCCAGCATAGGAAATTTACCGATTCTGATATTTTCATATTTTTCACGAGCTTGTTCTTCTGTGAGGCCTATACTGGCCACTTCCGGCTTAATATAAATACAAGATGGGATCTGCTCATAATGCATCTCTTGTGCCTGGCCGCAAATATTAGCTACGGCAACCAAACCTTCATGGGAAGCGGTATGGGCTAACATAACTTTGCCGTTCACATCGCCAACAGCATAGATATTATCGATATTGGTACGTAAACCGTCATCAGTTTTAA
>CAYRML010000084.1:0-5406 GCA_964425485.1 uncultured Peptococcaceae bacterium
CCTAAACCTATTTCAATCCACGCACCCACGCAGGGTGCGACATGCAACTACGTTCGACAGGCCGTATGAGCTATACATTTCAATCCACGCACCCACGCAGGGTGCGACTGTTCGTAAGGTGGTTTTTTAAAAGGTTATTCGCTTTTGCTAGTGTAAAGACAAATACCTTCTAATATTGTTATGCCATATATAGTTTCAAAACTTGAATTTTTTCTGCGAGCCTATAGGTAATTCCATGTCTGCTATAGGTTCGCAGATATTAAACTATTGTAACCGCATTATGCCGATAGCTTGTTTTGCTGCCTACATGCTCTATTTTGTTTTCCCAATTATTACCCAATTGATAAAAACGCAAACTATCTTTATCACTATCAATCAACAGTTCTAATTTGTTTTTAAACACAATATATTGGGCATAGTCCAGGCTGCATTCAAAAACCGAATTCTGCACTCTTTGTCCATAATCCACACAAACTTTCGCTACCTTTCTCAATCTTGCCTTGCCGGCAGCAGATTCCGTATTTACATCATATGTAACTAAAACTAACATAAAATATCTCCTAACCGTTAAAAAAAGGCGGATACCCATCTAAATCACCGCGAATATGTCTGGCCAAGAGCATAGCCTGAATATGCGGCAGAAGACCTATTGCTGTTTTTTCTGCCAGGAATGGATGGGTCAAGATATCTTGCTTGCGATTCTGCCAATTAGTCAAAACAGTCTTTCTACCCTCATCAGTCAATATAATGCCTCCGCTCTCCTTGCAAAAAAGATCATCTTTTGTCAGCTGTTTGCGGTTTACTAATGACAAAACCAGTCTGTCTGCCAAAAAGGGGCGGAATTCTTCCATTATATCTAAAGCAAGGCTCGCTCTTCCTGGTCTATCCCGATGAAGAAACCCTACATAGGGGTCAAGCCCCACACCCTCCAGCGCCGAAACTATATTTTGCGCAAGTAAATTATATAGAAACGACAAAAGCGCATTGAAATTATCGAGAGGTGGCCTGCGATTACGCTGCAATATATAAAAGTCCTCTTTTTGATGAAGGATGGCTTCATTCAATCCCTGAAAATAATATTTTGCGGCCTCGCCTTCAACACCTCTGATATCATCTAAAGATTTCGCCTTCTTTAACCTTGATAATCCCTCATTAAGCCTGTCCACAATTTCATCAAGCAAATAATAATCTACATGCTCAGCATGGTCACGCATACACCTTTTGAGGACTGTTCTGCAATTGACTATTTTACCTGTGATAAAACCGGCCGCCAAACTGACAGATTTTTCCCTGTCATCCGCCCATCTGTATTGCTCCCTGCGCAAAAGCACATTACCCGTTGTATTTCCTGAGACTCTGGCCAAAAACTTCCCGTATTCATTCATAAAACATAAGGAAACACCGGCTTCAGTACACAAATGCATCAAAGCAGGGCTCGCACCCATATAGCCGAAGGTTATAATCTCCTCAAAAATATGTATAGGCCGCCGGAAACTTTCCTCACCATCGATTTTGATGACTATATTTTCTCCGTCGCGTGTAAGATAGCTTTGAGGATTAGTAATATAAAGAGTATTGAGTAAATGTTTCACTACTTATCACCATCCCGGATATGCTGTGCAATATATTTCCGCACATCAGCTGCATAATCGGCCAATTTAGGCATACAAAGATCCACCAGAGAGCAGGACTTGCAATTTTTTTGCTTCACAGGTTTTGGAGTATAGCATCTGGAGTACATATTATGCATATCCGCCGCCATTTTTTTGACATCGCTGCGCAAAGTTTCACTAAGATCAATCTGTACACGTCGGCGAATTTCATTATAATATATCTCTCCTTGAGGAATAGCAATATGCAGCATTTCCTCCAAACACATGGCCTGGGCGCAAACCTGCACCATATCCCAATTGCCGGCTTTGATTTTACCCCTTTTATATTCAATGGGAACAGGTTGCCATAAGCCTGGCTTATGGCGTAACAGCATGCCTGTATCGGATAGGTGATACTCCACCATATCCGCTACACCATATAATCCCAGCTCATAGCTGACCAAAGGCTGGCTGCGGGTAATATAGCAGTTTTTCCTGCTTTCATTAAAAAATGGATCATCTACCTTATCATGGATGATTCTGCCTTGGGCGGTCAAGGAATTTTCCTGCCATTGACTTTCTATATGAATCAAGGCCCATTGCCGGCGGCAAAAAGCATAATGTTGGATACCGGAAAGCGGCAATAATTCTTCTTCGCTATAGTAATTCATACCAATCTACAGCTTTTCCAGTATCTGTACACCATCGGGCAAATTATCTTTATTTATAGTTATTTCATAATCTTGGTAGCCTCTGGGTGGCATATTCCCCGTTCTGGCCACTTGCACCAGCTCAAACAATTTGTGCGCGGGAGCATTGCCCAGCATATCACTATGTTCAAAAACGATCAAGCGACGGCTGGCCATTTTGCCTCTGGCCGCTGAATGATCATGTTCAAACATATTAATCAGGGCTTGCCACAATAGTTGCAAATCACTTTCAGAAAATTGGGTAATAGAAATAGTTTCCTGATTGTCTTTATAGAGGGGCTTGTTGGCCAGAGCTGCCGAAATATATCCATCCACACGATACAAAGCATAAGGTACGATAAATTTACGGCCGATGGTGCGTTCTTTCCCCGCATCTTTTTCATTGGTTACAGCCATTCTGGTAATGGCAACTTCCTGCTGAAAAATAGGATCCAAGCTTTTGGCAAAGTTTAGCTGCACCGGCCCGCGCACTTGGCCGCAGTTGATCTCCATAGCCATCACTGCGCCGAAAGCGCGGATATCAAAATAGTTTTTACACATGAACTCTGTTAGTTGAGCAGCTAAATTTTTTTCTTTGGGCAACTTTTTGGCTTCCGGTTTTTGGCCTATATATTCATAAGCATCTAAATTTTTATTGTTCAGCACCGCCCCCTCGGTCACATAGATACCATAGCCGGGTTGATTTGCCTTAACCAGTTCCACATAGTTACGGATTTTTCTTTTCAGACAAACATCGGTCACTATCCCATGATTGGTTTCCGGATCAAGCCTTGGCATATTACCGGCATCAGGATCGCCATTAGGATTACCGTTTTCCACATCAAACAAGAGCGTGAATTCATAACGTTTTTTGATGGCTTCAGTCATTTTTATTTCTCCTCCATAGTCTCTTTATTTTTCTTAGTATAAAAATCGGCTACTTGATGATAGTAGCCCAAGGCAAACATCCCCTGTTCGTCCAGAGTCAACCGTGAGGGGAAACATGTTGTCTCCATACCACTTAATATTTCGGCTTTTAGATTTTCCAGCGCATAACCGTATTCCGCCTTGGATGTATGGTGGCTAGACAGTTTGATCAATGTCGGAAATACCGCAGCCGGAGTGGTCATAGCACTGCCAAAATATTTGTCTTTGATGGTAGCATTGATATCATTGCCAACAGCCTCCTTCTGTGCTTTTTCCAAGACAGCGAATAAACGACCTAAACGATATGGTGCGCTTTCGCTTTCTTTGTTAAGAACCACTGTTATCTCCTCCTTATCTAGTGATTTATATATTTTGGATTTTCTCAATAAATAAGCCTTAATAAAGCCGGCCCGTATAGGATTAATATCTTTATCTATGCCAATACGCCCCAGAATCTTAGCATAAACCCGAGCGGGATAAAGCTGATTATTTAAGATGGCCCTCAGAAAGGGTGCGGTAAAAACCGTAGGCGCCTTTTTATCAGTGGCATCTTTGGGCACAGTTTCCCGTAAAATATCCCCAATAAACCGCACATTCTTATCGGAATAGCTGTTACAAATCTCCATATCCAGATGATGCTGAGCCACATGGCGAATAAATTTACCGAAAGTATTGCTGTACCAAAAACTCACTGCCAGACGCGCATTATTGGCCGTCAACCCCAGAATATAAAAATTTACATCCTCATCAATTGCTATTTTGCCCTCGTCAAGCTTTCGCCCTTGCCGTATGCTAAGCAAAATATCATGAACCAGGTCACGCATTTCAGCATCATATTGTACACTTTGCTCATCGGCATCTTTAGGAATAAAAGGTTTAGGATTTATAAAATACCTGCTGAGATCATGATAAATTTTATTTGTCCTCTCAGCCCAATAAACTATGGTCATATTATCAATAATCATCCTATGTTTCGGGTCACTAAGCAAATAATTCAAAGCGGTAGTATAGGCAAAAGCGCTATGAATGCCTATCGGCCCATTGGCACTTTGTTCCTTGTGGTAAGAGCAAAATGCAGCATTATTATAGCTGACAATAGCCCCGCCTTTGGCATTGGCGCCCATAACATTTTTAATCGCGCTGTGAGTCAGTTCTATCGGCGCTTTTTTGCCGCTGACTAAACAATATCCCTCAGCCTTAACCTCTCTGTTTTTGATATAATGCTCCCATACTTGTTTAATACAAGGGGAATCATGCAGATAATTTACTTTTCCCTGTAATCGAAAGACAATATTTGCACCTTTAATAATATCATCAAAGTAAGGCGCCATCTCCTGATTATTTTTTGCCTCTTCAGGTTGCCAACTATTTATAAAACCGAGTAAGGCCTGCACCTCCTCATCTTCTTGATCTGATAAAAGCTGGTTATGTAAATCTACAAAGGCCCTGAATCTTTTCAGATTCTTTTTATCTTCAAGGGGCAAGCCCAAAGCATACCGATTATTATCCCAAGCAAAAAAAGAATTAACAGAATTGGTATGATCACCCAAGAACGGCATTATTAACTCCTTACGCTCCCTGCCCTCACGTAAATCCGCCACACTTAATAATTTACCATCCGTAGCCAAAGTCAAACAAAAATCAGCCTTGCAAAAAGCATACCCATAAACAGGTATGCTCCCTGTATCATCCATAGTCGCTAAAATATCATAATACTTTGCCAGCGCTTGTATGATCATTTTATGCCACCACCATTCATCAAGGCCTGCAAATCAATAATGCCATCAGTCATTTTTGCCCTAAAAAACATAGGCTGCGGATTTTTTTCATCGGCAAAATCGATATCCCATAGCATAAAACCCAGATCTTTTTCCATATTCTGATAAAAAGAAGGAGGCACAGCTTCATCATTTTCTATAATCTTAAAATTAGCAGCAAATTCCCTACAACCCAAATAGGGCCTATGATAGCACTGTCCCTTACGCAAACGACGCAGTATTATATTGTAATGTTTTTCTACGGTATCTTCTTCTCCACACTTATCTGTCAGCTCAAAATGAGCCGCGATCACATAACAAACATTTTTTAGCAATAATGTAGCTCTTTGGGCAATATTTTCAGCCGTATATTGATGAATTTGCTCTTTATTGCTGCCTAAATAAGCACTTTTTACACTACCCATAGGAACAGTTCCTAGT
>CAYRML010000085.1:0-5183 GCA_964425485.1 uncultured Peptococcaceae bacterium
ATATGATATAATTAAAGAAAAAGGTCTGCCGGACAAGCAAAAGAAGCAAACAGGGACCGTTTCCGTATTCGACCCTTGCTCCAGCCGCTATGATCCTTCTATGCAAAAGAGTGTGCGTGATTTGGTGCTGGCTACCGGCTTGACCATTGATGAGCTGCCCTGCACAGATCAAAACACCCAATGCTGCGGTTATGGCGGGCATATTTATGTGCCAAACCCCACTTTATTTGATCGTATCGCTACAGACCGCATCTCTCTTTCTGATCATCCTTATATTACCTATTGCACTAATTGCCGAGATATTTTTGCTTGTAAAAACAAGCCGGCCCGGCATATCTTGGATCTGGTTTTCGGCTTGAATGATGATAGCCGTCACTCTCCTTCTTTATCCGCACGTAGAAGCAACCGTATTGCTTTGAAAGCCGATCTCTTACAAAGTGTCTGGGGTGAAAAAATGGAAAATTTACGGGAAAAAACATTTAAAATAGTGATACCTCCGGAATTGGAGGAGAAGCTGAATATCACTTTAATTACGGAAGACGATATTCGCCAAGTCATAGAACATTGCGAAGAAACCGGCAATAAGGTTGTAGATTGCAACACCGGCAACCATATTGGACATTTGAAAGAAGGTGTCCTGACTTTTTGGGTGATCTATAAAGTCGAAGGCAATGTTTATACTATAGTGAATGCCTATTGTCACAGGATGACTATAGAAGGGGAAAAATAGAGGGATAAAATATAAGGAGAATCACTATGTCAGAAGAAAAATATATTTGCGTTAAATGCAATGTGGAGATGGTTCCCACCAATGTAAATCTGGATTATTTGGGCCACCGTATGACCCATGAGTTTTTTGCTTGCCCCGCATGCAAAAATCTTTATATACCAGAGGCTGTAGTAGTGGGCAAGATGCATAAAGTCGAGACAGACTTAGAAGATAAATAATTTATTTGATTGGAGGCTATTGTTGCATGACTACTGTAGAACAAAGGGTGGCAGAACTGAAATTGGATGGTCTTTGTTGTTCGCAAATCGTAGCTCAAATTGTTGGTTTGGAGGCCCAGGACAAAGAAAATGAGGAGCTGATCAAAGCCATGGGCGGGTTCCGTTATGGTATGTATTCTCAATATACATGCGGTTCCTTAGCAGGGGGTATAGCTGCTTTATGCCTGTATGATTTTGATCCTGAAGATTGTGCTGAAGCCTGCAAAGAATTGGGCGAATGGTTTGAGCAGACTTTTGATGGTATCACTTGCTGTGATTTGTTGGGGCCCGGCGGCAGTCCTACCGATGTTTGTCGGCAATCAATGATCCAGACCGCGGAAAAATGTCTGGAAATCCTGGAGGATTATGATTTGATTACCGAGAATATTTTTGCTTGATTATAAGGAAGACTGTTTATGAACATATATGAAAGTGCCGCCTGGCGTCATTTGCCTGAGGGCGCGATGAGGCCGGGCGGTTTGAAACTGACGGAGCAATTGCTGGATTTGGCGCAATTGCCCCGTCAGTCCTGTATATTGGATATTGGTTGTGGTTTGGGCAGTACAGTGAGCAAATTGAGTGCGCTTGGTTATCAGGCTATGGGCATAGATATTTCCGCCGGCCTGATAGAGGAAGGTCGTTTGCGCTTTCCTGACCAGCAGCTTTTGGTGGCTGATGCCGCGGATATACCTTTGCCTGCTGCTTCATTTGATGCTATTTTGGCGGAATGCAGCCTTTCCGTGATGCTTGCCGATAAGGTTTTGAGGCAATGCTGGCGGCTTTTGCGGCCTCATGGTAAGCTGCTAATATCAGATATATATGCCCGTAAAGCGTCCGAGGTTGATAACACCCCCGCTTTAGGGGCTTGTTTACTAACGGAAAATCAGTGGCTGCAACTTGTGGGCCAAAGCGGCTTTACTAAAATCCAATTTAGTGATTGCTCAGATGTTTTTAAGGAATTTGCCATAAAAGTTATCTGGGAATATGGTAGCTTGGATAAATTATTCGATTGCGGACAGTGGTATAATGCCGCATCGGCCAAACCAGGCTACTTTTTGCTTATCTGCGAAAAAGAGGTGTAAGATTATTTTATGGATAATCAATCTGTAAATTTAGGCAAAACGCAAAGCGTCTGTCCGGTTTGCCTGCAGCGCATTTCTGCCCAAAAAGTTAAATACGGGGACAAGGTCTATTTGGAAAAAACCTGTCCGAAGCATGGTTTTTTTAAAACGCTGATCTGGAATGGATACCCTGATTATGAACTTTGGGGATTAAAAAGAGCAGAAGCTTCCCCCGGCCCAAGCTTGACGCAAACGGATCAGGGCTGCCCCTTTGATTGCGGTATTTGTCCGGCCCATCGTCGGCGAACCTGCTGCGTTTTATTAGAAATCAGCCAAAGATGCAATTTGCGCTGTCCGCTTTGCTTTGCTTCCGCCGGCCAATCGCAGGAAGCTGATCCTTCTTTGGAGCAAATTGGCGCCTGGTTTCATACATTGATGGCTCAGGGCGGGCCTTTTAATATTCAGCTTTCTGGTGGAGAGCCAACCATGCGTGATGATATACCAGAGATCATCAGTTTGGGCAAAGAAAAAGGCTTTTCCTTCTTTCAGCTGAATACTAATGGCTTGCGTCTGGCCCGCCAGCAAGATTATGCTAAATTGCTGCAAGAGGCCGGTTTGAATTGTGTGTTTTTGCAATTTGACGGTTTGCGGGATGAAACTTATGTGGCTTTGCGAGGGCGGCAACTGTTGGCGGAAAAACTCTTGGCCATCAAAAATTGTGCGGCGGCTGGTTTGGGCATGGTCTTGGTGCCGACTTTGGTGCCAGGTGTCAATGTGGGGGAAATAGGGGCAATTATCAATTTTGCCCTGGAAAATATGCCTGCTGTCCGCGGCGTGCATTTTCAGCCCGTTAGCTATTTTGGCCGCTATCAAGAGCAAGCGGCGGAACGGTTGACCATACCGGATGTGTTGCGCCAGATTGAGCAGCAGACCATGCGCCGCATGAAAATAGAGGATTTTAAGCCCGGCACGGCGGAAAACCCTTATTGCTCTTTTAATGCAATATTTTTCCTCCAGGAAAATGGCATATTAAAAAGCCTGCATAAGCAAGCCTCTTGCTGCTGTGGTTCGCCTGCGGGCAAAGAAGAGGATGTTTCCGCGCAAGCCAGAGAATTTGTGGCCAGGCAATGGAGCCAGTCACAGTCAAACGAGAACTGTGGTTGTGTGGCAAAACCAGATTCTTTGGATGCTTTTTTAGCAAGGTTGAGTAAATATAAACTGGCCGTATCCGGCATGGCTTTTCAGGATGTCTGGAATCTCGATCTGGACCGTTTGCAGGATTGTTATATCCATGTGATCAGTCCCGACCGGCGTATCATCCCCTTTTGCTCCTATAATCTCAGCAGCTCCTGCGGACAGACTTTATATCGAGGTAGAAAATGAAAATAACACCCTTGGTACAATGGATAAAAGAAAAAACCCAAGGTCAGCCTATTGCCGAATGGCAACTGGCAAGGCTTAACGATACTTTGGAGCTTGCTGAAAACAGTCCCTTTTATAGAAAGCGGCTGCCGGACGGGCCTTTAACAGATTTGTCCCAGATAGCACAGCTGCCACTTATGAGTCAGCAGGATATACTGGAGCAGGATAATCGGCTTTTATGCGTGCATCCGGGGCAGATAGAGCGTATCGTATCCCTCACGACCAGCGGTTCTACTAATCGGTGTAAGCGTATTTATTTTACGGTTGAGGATCAAGAATTAACGGTCGATTTTTTTCATCGCGGTATGTACACTTTGGTCGAGCCGGGGCAGACTATGGCCGTAATGATGCCTTGCGAGCGGGTCGGCGGCGTAGGCGATCTAATCTGTCGTGGCATCAGCCGCATACCGGTAGAGCCGGTGCCCCATGGGCTGGTCACAAATTTTGCGGCGGCCTTGGATATGTTGGTTAAAAGCAAGGCCCAGACTTTGGTCGGCATCCCCCTGCAAATTCTATCCTTAGCCAGGTATAGCGAGATCAGACAGGTGAAGCCTTTTGTGCGCAAGGCCCTGGTCAGTGCCGATTATGTGCCTGATGTGATGGTGCGGGAATTGCAGCGGATCTGGGATTGTGAAGTTTATCAGCATTATGGCATGACGGAAACAGGTTTGGGCGCGGCTATTGATTGTCAGGAGCATATGGGTTATCATATGCGTGAAGCAGATCTGCTATTTGAGATAATTGATCCGCTGACAGGCTTAGTTTTGCCGGATGGTCAATACGGAGAGGTTGTTTTTACTACGCTGACCCGCAAAGGCATGCCGCTTTTACGTTATCGCACAGGTGATATTTCCGCTATATTGCCCGGCCCCTGCGCTTGCGGCGGTGGACGTCGTTTGGCGCTGATTAAAGGCCGCTGGCAGGAAGGAATTGCTCTGCCTTCAGGCCAGGTGCGGATGCCGGATCTGGATGAGGCTCTTTTGGCCTTGCCACAGATTATGGATTTTGCTTTGGAGATCAATGCGGCTGATAAAAAGGAGATGAGGTTGAAAATTGTTACATTCGGCCAGCTCCCTGCTTTGATCCCGGATGAAGTTCGTGCGGCCTTGGCCTCAAGGCGGATTGTTTTGCCGAACCTTGAGATAGAGATTTGTCCGGCAGCAGAGTTTGTTACTTTACACCGAGCCAAAAGGCTAATAAAATATGTATAAGGATTGTTGTCATTATGCGTAAAATATATCTTATGCGCCATGGTCAGCCGGCTTTTGCCGACAGCAGGCATTATTGTTTGGGCAGCCGCACGGATTTGCCGCTGGCCCCGGCAGGAGAGCGGCAGGCCGAACCTATGCGAGAGTTTTTGCGCGATAAAAACATAGAAGCTTATTATTGCAGCCCCTTGCTGCGCTGCCGGCAAATGATGCAGATCATACTGCCTTCCGGTATATCGCCGGCGATAGTGCAGGGTTTGCGGGAAATTGACATGGGCATCTGGGATGGCCTGCCTTTTTCCGAGATTAAGGAGTGCTATCCGCAACAATTTCAAGAGAGGGGACAAAATATAGCTGATTTTCAGGTTCCTGAAGGCGAGAGTTTTGCCCAATGTGCCAAAAGAGCCCAGTGCGTATGGCAGTATATAATCAATACAACCACAGGCAATGTGGCTATCATGGCCCATGCCGGTATCAACAGAACTTTATTATGAGATTTATTGTA
>CAYRML010000086.1:0-5060 GCA_964425485.1 uncultured Peptococcaceae bacterium
GTTATTGCATTCGTGCCCAATATTTACGAAGGATCAGGAAAGAAATGAGCGGACCAACTATACCAAAAATGGCCCAGGCACCTAAACCAAAGGTTGCGTTTATTACGATATTTATGATCGCCAAAATCAAAATGACAATAAAGGCGGAACGCCGTTTTCTGGTCATCAATAATATGTAAAAAATTGCCGTTATCAGCGCAAAAGCCGCGGAAAGCGGGGCAAATAATAAATTTATACCAAAGCCGGCAAAACCACCTATGGTACATAAGATGAACCAGAACATCGCCCCGCCGCCAAAGCGCCAGTTTTCCGCTTGTACGGCAGCAGCTCCCAAGGGCACAGAGGCAGCGGCAGGTGCTGCTTGTTGAACAGGAGCAGGTGCTGGAGTAGATGACGGTGCAGGCGCAGCGGCAGCCGCTTTAGAGGCAGCCTCTTTTTTACTTTCCCCAAGCGCATCGCCGCAGAGGGGACAAAATTTTGCTTTGGCAGCAATGGTCTCACCACATTTTGCACAGTTCTGCAACTTTGGCGCCGGATCATAGTTGGCTTGCACGGCCTCTTTTCCTCTGCCAGGAGGAATCTCGCCGCAAAAAGGACAAAATTGAGTTCTGGCAGCAATGCTTTCGCCGCATTTAGCGCAATCAATCATTGGCGGCGGCGGAACCGGAGCTTTAGTTTTAGTTTTGGCTTTTGGCCCAGGTTTTTTGGTCTCTTTACCACATAAGGGACAGAATTTGGCATTCTCGGCAATCTGGGCGCCGCATTTGCTACAATCCATTGTAAACACCCTCTTTTCTCAAGAATTTTATTTCAACATCAACAATAACAGCTGATGCAGTAATTGATCAGATGCGGGCAACACCGCTGTCCCTGGCGGCCTGTGCTACCGCTTTGGCAACAGCTTCGCCAACCCTTGGGTCAAAAGCATTGGGAATGATGTATGTCGGAGACAATTCTTCTTCGGAGATAATATTGGCAATAGCATAAGCCGCCGCCACCTTCATTTGGTCATTGATATCAGAAGCTCGCACATCCAATGCCCCTCGGAAAATACCTGGAAAAGCAATAACATTATTGATCTGATTAGCAAAATCGCTGCGTCCTGTGCCGACAACAGCGGCCCCGGCTTCCATGGCCAGCTGCGGCATTATCTCCGGTACCGGATTGGCCATAGGGAATAAGATAGGATTTTCGGCCATACTTCTGACCATATCCTGTGTCACAAGGCCTGGAGAGGAAACACCGATAAAAACGTCGGCGCCTTTGATTACTTCAGCCAAAGAACCTGCTTTCTTCTCATAATTGCTGATTTTGGCCATAGCTTCTTTTTCCGGATTCAAGCCTTCCCTGCCTTCATAAATTGCACCCTTGCGGTCGCACATGATAACATTTTGCACACCCATGGCTTGTAAGAGGCGGATAACAGCAATGCCGGCGGAACCTGCACCGCTTGTCACTAGACGTATATCTTCCAGTTTTTTACCCACTACCTTGAGCGCATTAAGCATAGCAGCCAAAGCCACTACGGCAGTACCATGTTGATCATCATGGAAAATTGGTATGTCACAGCGTTCTTTAAGCTTGCTCTCGATTTCAAAACAGCGGGGCGCGCTGATATCTTCCAGGTTGATGCCGCCAAAAGAGCCGGCCAAAAGCGCAACAGTATTGACGATTTCATCCACATCCTTGGAACGTATGCAAATGGGCACAGCGTCCACATTGCCAAAGGCTTTGAACAGAACACATTTGCCTTCCATAACTGGCATACCAGCCTCCGGTCCGATATCCCCCAGACCTAAAATAGCCGTACCATCGGTAATCACGGCAATGGTATTCCAGCGCCCCGTCAATTCATAACTCTTGTTGATATCCTTTTGTATCTCTAAACAAGGGGCGGCAACCCCTGGGGTATAAGCTAATGACAAAGCTTCCTTGCTATCAACTGCCATTTTGTTAACAATGTTTAATTTGCCTTTCCATTCATAATGCAATCTTAAAGACTCTTTTTCATAATCCATTAATAAAAACTATCCTCTCATTTTTCATAACTATCAATTTATAAGACCACACTTTTTGATTTTATCACAAATACAAATATTTGCCAACACTATTCGACAGAAAAACACCTTTATCAGAGGGCTTTTTTTTAGACAAGCACCATAACTCCTTCTCAATAATAAAATATGTATATAAAAAACTAAAGGAGGCTGCTTATGCAAAAGATCACTTGTCAAGAACATTCTGCGCAAAAAGATATGGAATGCAGATGCCGGCTTGGTTATGCTACTGTGCCGCTGCAAAAAGCCCGCAGCATCTATGACTATGCCACCGCCATGGAGGTTGGTACACTTTTCCCCGAGCTGAATATTCCTCGCGGCCAATATGGCCCACAAGAAATCAGGAAATAATTATGAAATAATAAGGAGGGCAGCATATGAAACATACTGCTATGCAATGCGAACAAGATTCGCTAAAAGCAAGGATCAACGAGCTGGATTTTGCCGCTATAGAGATGACGCTTTATCTGGACAATCATCCAGATGACACAGCAGCCTTGGCCCGCATGCAGGCTATTTGCCAAGAAAGGAAAAATCTGTGCGCTGAATATAATGAAAAATTTCCTCCCTTAAAAGCCTGTAATATGAGAGCTAAGGACGGCTGGCTGTGGGCAGAAACTTCTTTTCCTTGGGAATAACAAAAAGGAGGGCCACAGCCCTCCTTTTTGACTTAATAAGATGATAAAAATAAGATGAAAAAGATCAGCCACATTTCGAATAACCGCAATGAGTACAGACTACACAGCCGCTTTCATGGTTAACCGGCATGCCGCATTCCGGACAAGCCTGATCCACAGCGACAGCATCTTTAACTTTTTTGGAGATATTGTTGACCGGTATTTTGCGGACATAAGCATCGGATTTTTCCGCAACAGCCGACAAGCCATGTAATGAGCTTTCATCTTCGCCGTTGCTTGATTGCATTTGCCCCACATCCATATATTTTTTGATCACGCGCGAAATAGCATCCGGGCAGGAAGTAACATTAACCCCTTCCCTCCTGATACAAGCCGGGCAACGAATACCCCGGATTTGGGCCGTAATATATTCCGGAGAAATACCAGAACGCAAAGCGGTGGAAATAAGACGGGCAGTAGCCTCCGACTGGGAAGAACAGCCACCAGCGCGGCCTGTATTTGTAAAGACCTCGCATAAGCCTTTTTCATCGGCATTGACGCTTACATAAAGATTGCCGCAACCAATTTTGATCTTTTCCGTAACTCCCATGGTCACGTCCGGACGAGGACGCGGCACTATCGGCAGCTTGGGACAGCAGGATGATCCTGCAGTTTTCTCAATATTTCCGGAGGCTTCCGTCCCAGTAGAAAGAACCTGTTCGCTGCGACTGCCGTCACGGTAAACGGTCAAACCCTTGCAATCCAGCTTATAAGCCAGCATATAGGCCGTGGCAATATCATCACAGCTGGCCGAATTGGCAAAATTGATGGTCTTGGAAACAGCATTATCCGTATATTTCTGGAAAGCCGCCTGAATGCGAATATGCCATTCAGGCTCAATTTCCTGCGCTGTAACAAAGATTTCCTGTACCCAGGAGGGCACTTCCTCCAGCCCCTGTACAGAACCGGTTTTAGCTATCTTTTCCATCAAATCGGGTGAATAAAAATCATATTTTTTAGCATATTGCTCAAATAAAGGATTGACCTCAACAAAAGGGGTTCCATCCATAACCGTTTTTGTATAAGCAATGGCAAAAATGGGCTCTACCCCACTAGAGGCACCACAGATCATGGAAATTGTGCCGGTGGGAGCAATAGTGGTGATGGTGGCATTTCTGATTTGCTGTTTGCCGTCAAAGATGGAGCCGGCATAGTTGGGGAAAACGCCTCTTTCCGCTGCCAAACGCTCCGATTCCAACCGTCCTTCGGTAAGAATAAAGCTCATAATTTTTTCCGCCATTTCCACAGCTTGCCGTGAAGAATAGGATATGCCCAGCTGGATCAGCAGATCGGAAAATCCCATAACGCCCAAACCGATCTTGCGATTGCCTTTTACCATCTCGTCAATAATAGGCAGTGGATATTGATTAGCATCAATCACATCATCTAAAAAGCGTACAGCCAGCCTTGTAACATGAGATAATTGAGGCCAGTCTACCTGCGCCTTGCCATCCTTTTCCTTGACCATAACCTTGAGGTTGATCGAGCCCAAATTACAGGCTTCATTAGGCAAAAGCGGCTGCTCACCGCAAGGATTTGTTGCCTCTATCTGCCCTAATTGCGGTGTGGGATTATCGCGATTGAGCCTGTCCAAAAAAACAATGCCGGGCTCACCATTACGCCAAGCATGATCTACTATTTTATTAAAGACATCCACGGCAGCCAGCTGGGCTACGGCCTTTTTACTATGCGGATCTATCAAATCATAGCTGCCCTGTACGGACAAGGCCTGCATAAATTCATCGGTTATGCCCACAGAAATATTAAAGTTAGTGATCTCTTTATTATCTTCCTTGCATTGGATAAATTCTATAATGTCGGGATGATCGACGCGCAAAATGCCCATATTGGCGCCGCGGCGAGTACCTCCCTGCTTAACGGCCTCCGTAGCAGCATTAAACACGCGCATAAAGCTGACAGGGCCGGAAGCCACGCCACCTGTTGAGCGTACTGAGCTGTTTTTGGCGCGCAAGCGGGAAAAACTGAAGCCGGTGCCGCCGCCCGATTTATGGATGATGGCGGCAAACTTGATAGCATCGAATATTTCTTCCATACTATCTTCCACCGGCAGAACAAAACAAGCACTGAGCTGGCCGAGATCACGTCCGGCATTCATCAGTGTGGGAGAATTGGGCATAAATTGCAGCTCGGCCATCATATCATAATATTGATGGGCCAGGGCATCGATATCCTGCTGCTTGCGTCCATATTGCTTTTCCACATCGGCCACCACCACAGCAACCCGATAGAGCATATCATCGGCTGTTTCCAGCAAGATATCACCATCACGTCGCAGATAGCGTTTCTCTAATACGACTTTGGCAGT
>CAYRML010000087.1:0-5005 GCA_964425485.1 uncultured Peptococcaceae bacterium
TGCCTCTTTGCCCCCAAACGGGGTTTTTGCGCAGATACAAAAGGTGATGGAGGATAATTGGCAAAACTATGGACTGGCCGAATGAAGCACAAGATGCGAATATGATGCCAAAGGGGCAGCTGGCCGAGTCTTTATGTCTTATGCTGAATAAAGACCAGCTCAGCCATGCTTATCTTTTTTGCGGCCAAGGGGCGCAGGATCAGGCTTTACTTTTGGCCATGACTATAAATTGCCGGCAATCTACGGATGGCAGGCCCTGTGGCGCATGCCATTGTTGCCGCAAGATCCAAGATGGCAATTTTGCCGATCTAGCTGTCATAGAGCCCGATAATAATTATATCCGTATCGAACAGCTGAAAAAAATGCAAGCTCAGGCCAACCTGCGTTCCTATGAGGGGGGCAGCAAAATTTTCATCATCCATGGAGCGGACAAGATGAAGGATGAGGCAGCCAACAGCCTGCTGAAGATTTTGGAAGAGCCGCCGGAAGACACCATTTTTATCCTTTGTGCCCAGCAGGTGCAGGGGATTTTGCCCACCATTATCTCCCGCTGCCAATATCATAGCTTTGGCCCGGTCGCTGATTTTGTACTGGATGAAAAATTATTAGCTGGGCTTAGGCCCCAGGCCGAAGAATTTTTCTTGGCCTTGCCCCAATCTTCTTTAGCCAAAATCCTGCTTTTTGCCCAGCAATGGCATCAGGACAGGCAATCCTTTATCCATTTTTTGTCCCTGATTTTGCGCCTGCTGCACAGCAATGTCAAGCAGCAAAACGGTCCCTTTCCACCGGCAGTGGCTGTGGAAGCGGCGCTTTTTTCTGAAAGGGCTATAGATCTTTTGCAAAAAAATATCAACCAGAGATTACTGGCTGATGTCTTTTTCATGCGTTTATGGAGCTGGTTGCAGTAAATCACAGGAAAAGCTTGAGTTCAAACAAGCAATGAGATAAAATAGAAATAATAATATACTTTATAGAATACTTTATGGAGGTAATATGGTTAAAATAGTTGGTGTCCGCTTTAGGCAGGCGGGTAAGATATATTATTTTCAACCTCAGGAACTGGAGTTGAAAACCGGCGATGCCGTGGTGGTGGAAACTGCCCACGGACTGGAATTTGGGCATGTGGTCATCGGGCCTAAGGAAGTTGATGATAAAGAAATTTTAAATCCACTGAAGGATGTTTTGCGCAAGGCCACGCAAGATGATATTGACACCTATATGGCTAATAAAGAGGCGGAAAAAGAGGCCTTTAAGATTTGTCAGCAAAAAATAGCGCAGCATAATCTGCCTATTAAGCTTATAGAAGTTGCCTATACTTTTGATGTCAGTAAGATAATTTTTTATTTTACGGCCGAAGGCCGGGTCGATTTTCGGGAATTGGTCAAGGATTTGGCCTATGTTTTTCGTACCCGTATCGAAATGCGGCAGATCGGGGTGCGTGATGAGGCCAAGATATTGGGCGGACTGGGATCCTGCGGCCGTGTCTTGTGCTGCCATTCGGTTCTGGGCGATTTTCAGCCTGTATCCATCAAAATGGCCAAAAAACAAAATTTATCTTTAAACCCCACAAAAATCTCGGGAATTTGCGGCCGCCTGATGTGCTGTCTCAAATACGAAAGCTATGACGAGGATTGTTGTTGCGGCAAAAGGCCGGCCTATATCAATGATGATATAGATAATAATGAATCGATTGATTATGCAGATCTGGCTAAGTTGGAGGATGAATGATAGATGACCCTTTCCCATGATTTGCAGCAATGTGAAGAACAGATTGCGCAGCTTTTGGCCAGGACGCAGGAACTGCGACAAAAAGCGGAAGAATTAGAAAAACAAAATTTTCTTTTGCAAGAGCAATTGCTTAATAATCCGGGCCAAAAAGGAGGTTTGCAGGAATTAGCCAAGTTATATGATGAGGGCTATCATATTTGTCATGCCTATTTTGCGCAGCCTCGCCATGAGGAATGTCTGTTTTGCCTCTCCTTTTTACACAGAGAGGGTATTCCGCAAAAAAGCGAAGGGCTGACCGCGCCATGAGCGGCGGACAGGAAGAGAGAATAGAGACTTTATCTAGTAAAGGGTTGCAAATAATCCAAAGGCCTGATTGGCCTTGCTTTTCCACTGATGCGCTGCTTTTGGCGGACTTTGCTCCTGTGAACGATGATGATTTGATAGCTGATTTAGGTTGTGGTAGTGGCATCATTCCTTTGCTTTTGTCAGCTAAAGCCGCCAGCCGGCATATCTATGGATTGGAGCTTATGCCGGCATTGGCCGATTTGGCCAAGCGCAGCGTCAAGCTCAATGATTTAAAGCGGCAAATAACAATCTTAGAGAAGGATTTATGCCAGGCTTCTGCTCTTTTGGGGCAGTCGCTTTTTGATTTGGTGACGGCTAATCCACCCTATGGCAAAAAAGAGGCTGCGCGCATCAGTCCTGATCTGCTTTTTGCTGCCGCCAGAAATGAAATTTTTTGTACTATGGAAGATGTGATCAGAGAGGCCGCAGCCTTGCTGAAGGACGGAGGCCATTTGGCTCTGGTGCAAAAGGCCGAAAGGCAGCAAGAAGCTATGCAATTATGCTGCCGCTATGGTCTTTATCCAAAGCTTTGGCGCTGGATCCGTTCTTTGCCCGAGCAAAAGCCCTATATTTTTCTGCTGTTGGCGGAAAAAAATAACCATTGCCGCTTGCGGCAACTGGAAGATTTGCTTATTTATGAAGCGCCTGGTCGTTACAGCCTTGAAGCGGCAGGGATTTTAGGAGGCAAAAGATGAAAGGAAAATTATATTTGGTGGCTACCCCCATCGGTAATTTGGAAGATATAACCCTGCGTGCCATACGTATTTTGGGAGAGGTGGATCTCATCGCTGCGGAGGATACACGGCAAAGCCGCAAATTGCTTAATCATTTGGCAATTAAAAAGCCTTTGACCAGCTATTTTCAACATAATGAGCGCAGTAAGGGTCAGTTTTTGATAGAATCTTTGTTGGCTGGGCAAAATATCGCGGTAATCTCCGATGCCGGTACCCCGGCTATCAGCGATCCCGGTAGTGAGCTTGTGCGACTGGCTATCCAAAATCAGATAGAGATCATACCTGTGCCTGGTCCAAGCGCTTGTTTGACCTTGCTTTCGGCCAGTGGTCTAAACAGCGAGCGCTTTGTCTTTGAGGGTTTTCTGCCGCGCCAGAAAAACCTGCGCCGCCAGCGGCTTTTGCAATTGCTGGAGGAAGAAAGAACCTTAATCTTTTATGAGGCGCCGCATCGCCTGCGGGCTTTTCTGGCTGATGTAAATGAGATATTGGGCGATCGCGAGCTGGCCATCGGTCGGGAGCTGACCAAGCGTTTCGAGGAGATTTTGCGGGGCTCCATCTCTGAGCTGCGCGGTCATTTTGAGCAGGTAGAACCGCGGGGAGAATTTGTGGTAGCCATAACCGGATGCCAGCGGCCAGAGCAAGCCATCCCTGCCGATGAAGATTTGAGGGCGGAGATGCAATTTTTGCTGGCGCGGGGGCAAAGCCGTAAACAGGCGGCCAAAGAGATGGCACAAAAATATAATATATCGGCTAAAAAAGCATATGATTTAACTGTCAAACAATAGCCGTTCTTGACATTTAACTGCTATTTTGTTATGATAACTAGATGATTTTAAGAAAGATTTTGGGGGATTGTCTATGAGTAGCGAAAAAACTTTTTATATTACGACGCCCATCTATTATCCTAGTGATAACCTGCATATAGGCCATGCCTATACCACGGTGGCTGCGGATACCATAGCCCGTTATAAAAAAATGCGCGGCTATGACACCTATTTTTTGACCGGCTCTGATGAGCATGGGCAAAAAATCCAGCGTAAGGCTCAGGCGGCTGGTAAAGATCCGCAGCAATATGTAGACGAGATTGTGGTCGGCTTCAAGAAGCTGTGGCAACTGCTGGATATTGATTATGATGATTTTATCCGCACCACGCAAGAGCGTCATAAAAAAAGCGCACAGGCTCTTTTCCAGGCTATTTATGATAAAGGCGATATCTATAAAGCTGAATATGAAGGCTGGTATTGCACCCCCTGTGAAACATTTTTTACGGAAAGGCAACTGGGTGAAGGACATACTTGCCCTGACTGCGGACGCGAAGTTGAAAAAACCAAAGAAGAAAGCTACTTCTTCAAAATGAGCAAATATGCCGACCGCTGGCTGGAATTTATTGAGGCCAATCCTGATTTTATTCAGCCGGAAAGCCGTCGTAATGAGATGATAAATTTTGTCAAGCAGGGATTGGAAGACCTTTGTGTATCCCGCACAACTTTCAGTTGGGGCATTCCGGTGCCCTTTGATCCCGCTCATGTCATTTATGTGTGGTTCGATGCTTTGATTAACTATGTCTCGGCTTTGGGGCTTTACAGTGATGATGAAAGCTTATACCGCAAATATTGGCCGGCCGATGTGCATCTGGTGGGCAAAGATATTATCCGTTTCCATACTGTGATCTGGCCTATCATTCTCATGTCCGCCGATATGCCTATTCCCGAGAAAGTATTCGGCCATGGCTGGCTGATGCTGGGGGAAGGCAAAATGAGTAAATCCAAAGGCAATGTGGTAGATCCCTCGACCTTGGTGGAAAAATATGGCGTGGATGCCGTGCGTTATTTCCTGATCCGGGAAATGGGCTATGGTTTGGATGCAACTTATTCGGAAGAATCCCTCTTAAACAGGACTAATGTTGATCTGGCTAATGATTATGGCAATCTGTTATCCCGTATCACTTCTATGATCGAAAAATTTCAGGATGGCGTGGTGCTGGCCCCTAAAGGGGAGGGCTGCCCCTTCGACAGCGAATTGCTTGAATTGATGTCAGCTACCACCGCAGAAGTGGAACGGCTGATGGATAATCTGGAATTAGCCAATGCTTTGGCTGCTATCTGGAAAGTGGTCAACAGGGCCAATAAATATATTGATGAAGCTGCTCCCTGGGCGCTCAATAAAGCACAGGAAAAGGATAAGCTGGCAACGGTTTT
>CAYRML010000088.1:0-4985 GCA_964425485.1 uncultured Peptococcaceae bacterium
AAAAAGAACCGGCCACAATTGCTCTAAAAGCCAGCGTATAGTATATAAATCCACAAAATTGCTGACCATAGCAGCAATCAATAAGAAGACAAGGCCTTTGGCAACCTGTATCGCTCTTGTCCCTCTAATCAATAGCAATATTTTGTACATAATAAAGGCAACTATAGCAATATCAACAATCGATAATATAATTTTTAATACTATTGACCCTGAAAAGGCGGAAAACAGCAATACAGTCACCTCCATCTTGTCCGCAATATAATTCTTTACCTCGTCTTTTCAATTATTCGACAGCTAATTTAAAAAAACCTTTTTACAGATAATCATTACTGCAAAATATTAATCTCTATCCTGCATAAATACCACAATTTATCATTAATTTATCCTTAATTTATCATTGTTAATACCCTTAATATTGTAGTATAATAGCATATTAGAAGATGCTTTTACAGATAAACTATACAGAAAAATCTAAAAAGAAAAATCTACAGAAGGGTTAGAATAAAGAATGCAAAAACTATGGGAGAAGCCAATACTAATTTTTACTATCATAGCCTGTATCACGGGCTTTATTCTCATGGTTTCTTTTCGCTCCTACACGCCGACCACCAATTCTTCCGATTACGATGCAAGGCATAAATCCATTATAGCCTATATCAATCAGCTGGAGGATGAAATCTCCTCCTTGGAAGACCAGATTTCTGCCACTCGTACGGAGATTTCAAAGCAGCAAAAATTACAGACCACTGATGCTGATACCCATAATGATCTGCAAACTATCATTGGCATACTTAATGATAAAGCCGGCTATACGGAAGTCTCCGGTCCCGGCATCATGCTTACTCTTGATGATAACAATGCCGGGGCGACAGTTGCCCAAAAAAACAGCACCACCTATAATCCCGAGGACTATATCATTCATGACAGCGATATCCTTTATATCACCCGTGCCGTTGCCGATATTGCCGATGCCATCTCCATCAATGGGCAGCGCCTGGTGGATTCTTCCAATATCAGATGCGTTGGCTCTGTTATCATGGTCAATGCCTCCCGTCTGGCGCCACCTTATGAAATCAGCATCGTCGGCGATCCTGAAGCCCTTATCAAGACTATCAAGGCCTCGGATGAATATATAAACTTGAAGTCCATCAATATGCCCGTCAAAATCTCGGCGGAAGAAAATGTTATCATCCCCGCCTTCAACGGCAGCAATACCCCAAACTATGCTCACATTTCCCAATAACTATAAATTTTAAGGAGACAAGCTTATGTGGTTGCCAATTTTAGGACTTATTATCGGCATACTGTTAGGATCTGTTTTCACTTTTGCCGTACCGCCAATCTATGCCCAGTATTTATCCGTTGCGGTATTGGCCGCGCTGGATTCTTTAATCGGCGGCTGGCGGGCAATTTTGGAAGATAAATTTGATGGGCCGATTTTAATGACCGGCTTCTTTACCAATGCTCTTTTAGCAGCCGGCTTAGCCTATCTGGGCGACCTTTTGGGACTCGATCTCTACTTAGCGGCAGTTGTGGTTTTTGGTTTCCGTATCTTCTCCAATATAGGCGTGATCAGACGCCATCTGATTATGCGTGGCAGACATAAAAAAGCCGTGGCTATGCTGTAAAAAAACCAGGCGGAAACAGCCCCGGATGCAACAAATAAGCAAAACGACAATAGCCAAAAAGAGGATTAGCTATGATGAAAATCTTTAAAACCGCACATAAAAAATGGCAGATACCATTAACCATCGCTTTATTGGTTTTTGGCATCTTACTTACTGCCCAATATCGGACAAATGTCGGCTTTAATAATTCTCTTGAAGCTCAAAGTATTGATGACCTCAGCAATTTGGTCATCAGCCTCAGCGAAAACCGTACCAGCTTGCACAATGAGCTGGTCACACTTAAAGATCAATTAAATTCCATCAAAGAAAAGGCCAATGCCGGCATCAGTTTAACCAATACCTTGACGACTCAGGCCAGAGAACTGAAAATTATTACCGGCACCACTGCCGTGGAGGGGTCTGGAGTCTCCATCACCATTACCGGAGACTCCCCTATACTGTACTTGGATCTGATTGATATAGTCAATGAATTATTCAATACCGGGGCGGAAGTTGTTTCCATCAATGATATCCGGATCACTCAAAAAACTTCATTCCAAGAAATAGCTGATAGAAAGGGCAATACCAATATATATGTCGCTAAGCAAAAAATGCTTTATCCAATCGTTATCAAAGCCATCGGTAATCCCGATACGCTGGAAAAAGGATTGACTTTTAATGGCGGCATCATCAATAATCTTAATGTTTTTTATGGAATCTATCCCACCGTCAAAAAAGAAGATGTGGTAAAAATACCGGCAGAACCTGATTCGCAAAAACAGCAAAACAGCCAACAATAACAGATAACAATAACATACAAGGAGGCAAATCATGCAATTAGCCATCAAAAATCTTTCTGTATGGGGCGACTCTCTGTTCAAAGGCACCATTTATGACGATGAAAAAGGGCGTCATTTGCAGCTGCCGGATCATTCCCTACATATCGTAGAGCAAGAATTGCAGCTGCCTGTTAACAATCATTGTATTTTTGGCTGCACGATTACAAGAGGCCGGGATAAAATTATCAAGGAGCTGGAAAAAAACAAAATTGAGGGAACTATTATCGATGCCGCCATCGTAGAATTTGGGGGCAATGATTGTGATTACTACTGGCATGAGGTTTCGGACAAGCCTGATTTTGATCATCAGCCGAAAACACCTTTTGAGCAATTTATGCAAATTTATGAAGAAATATTGAATTTGCTGCTTGAGTCAAATATCAAGCCCATACTTGTTTCCCTACAACCATTGCATGCTGCAAGCTATTTTCGTTGGATCAGCCGAGACTTGAAGCCGGCCAATATTTTACGTTGGCTGGGCTCTGTGGACAGGATATACCGCCAGCAAGAGCGCTATTCCTTGGCGGTTACTTCTCTTGCTTATAAATACCAATGCAATTATATAGATTTACGCGGCGCTTTCCTGAAATATAAAAATTATCATCAATTCCTGTGTAGTGATGGCATCCATCCCAATCAAATAGGCCATCAGCTGATAGCGGAACAAATCATCGCATATGCAAAAGAAACGGGTTTTGCCCGCTAAAACCAGACCCCCGATAAATATCGGGGGTCTGTAGAAGGAAATAAGAATCTCTCGGCACCGGCGTGACACCATCACGCCGGTTTTACCATATATAGAAATCTTTGCATTTACAGCAGCCGCAAGAGCAATTCGCAGGTGCCGTCATGATGTGGAGCGGTTCTTTTGTTGGCCCCGGAATACTGCCGTATATCTTTAAGCCCATTTTTGAGGGAAGGCCAAACGCCGGCCCTCAAAAACAACATAGCCCGTATCATCATTTTTGCCAACAACAGGAAGCACATCTGCGCTATGTCTCGGATATTAAATTCATCACAATCGGGAGACAATCAGCATATTATCTTTGTATTTTTCTATTTTTAAAATTTTCTCCAGGATTGCATAACCATAAAGATAATATTTTTATGCCTTCTCTTATCTCATAATCATTTCTAATTGACAGGACTGAGCTGCCTCTTTGTTTTTTAATGAAACAATATAGTTAAGATAAGATGAAGAACTAAAAAACCGACAGGCAATAAATAGTCTGTCGGTTTTAAGTTTATATTATGATGCTGCCAACAAAAGTTTATAGATCACTACTTGTTTTTTAGAAAATCGGCAAATTTTTGGGCCAACGCCTCCACAGACCGCTTGACTTTTTCGTCCATTTCATCACCCATCTGAGTGGATGCAGGCTGGATGCCGATCAATGATATAGCACAATTGATCTCCTGCTGCAAATAGGTGAACATAAAAGAGAGCGGCAGCATATGAGTGCTGAGGGAAATTTCTTTGATCTTATGCGGCGGGATCAGATCAATCTGACCCACCTCTTCGCCCACATGAGCGGCGTCAACAAAGATGAGGCAATCTGGCCTAAAGGCCTTGAGCTGCCCGGTAAAATTTTCCGGCGCGGTAGAACCGGCCACTAAAAGCACTCGCGGACAGTCTTTTATCTGCTGTTGCAGCATTTCTATAAAAAGCATACCGGCTGCATCATCAGCACAAAGAACGGAGCCAACCCCTACAATGGCAACTTTCTCTGCTGCTTGAATTTGCTTTTGCAAATATGTTTGCCAATCACTCATCTATCCCACTCATTTTAAATTCAGCTTTAAATTTTTTCTTTCAAAAGAGGCCAGCTCTATATTCGAGGAAATAGTGATACACTTTTTGGGACAAGAATCAGCACATTGACCGCAAAAAATGCATTTGGAAAGATCCAGATCCATTTGGAATTTCTTATCTTCTTTGGTACCGGTGTTTATGACTTTAATTGCCTTTGAAGGACAATCACGGGAACAGAGATTGCAGCCTATGCAATCCGCATGATCAAAAATAAGCCTGCCTCTATACTTAGGCTCTATGATCAATTTATCCATGGGATAGCGGACCGTAGACGGCTTTTTCAGCAAATGGTCCAAGGCAAAGCCCGAAATACTGCCCGGTCTTCTTTTTTTCATAATGGCAACACCCCTTTCAAAAGGATATTAGCCAATATTTGCGCCAAGGCAATAGGAGCCAGCACCTTCCAGCAGAACATAATCATCTGCTCTATCCTGATGCGGGCCATCACGGATTTGATCAAAGTAAGGATAAAAAGAACAATAAAGGTCTTGATCACGAAAATCACAAAGCCCAAAACAGGGTTTACGGAAAAGACAGGAAAGAAAATAGCCGCCACTAAAGCCGAAACAACTACCAGCTCCACAGCTATGGACATACGGAAAAGCGCCAAATGATGTCCACTATATTCTGTGAAAGTACCAGCCACGATCTCTGTTTCGGCTTCCGGCAGGTCGAAAGGAACTCGCTCCAATTTGCCCTGGATAGAGATAATGGCAACCACAAAGG
>CAYRML010000089.1:0-4952 GCA_964425485.1 uncultured Peptococcaceae bacterium
ATCCCCTACGCGTCACCAAAAAGAAGCAGACTTTGAGGTCTGTTTCTTTTTTTTGCCTGGGATAGCTGGGGCTCTTTTTTTATAGCCACAAAGGCAAAAGTTTGGCGCTTATTTTCCAGAAATTTTAATTATTCTACAAAAGCAATATAATAAATGGGGCCGGCCGTTACCTGCATTTATAATATAAAGATAGAGCCCTAGCATGTGCAAGTCAGCTGCAACTTTTAGGAAAAAGCTGCTATGATCTTGTTTTTTTGTCGCAAAGTTATAAATATAGCTCTAGTTACTCCGACAAACTTTTTGCCCGCCATGCCTTATAATTTGGATACTGCTTGTCTTTTGACAAAATTCTTTTGACTTGCGGATGTTTGACGGAGGTGGTATCAAATGTCGAAAAGCCCTCAGGATCGTTTTATTACCCAAAACGAAGGGAAAGGCGCGGCCATAAATGTGGGGAAAATAAACCCCAGAATCAAAGCGAAGATCGGAACAACGCATATATCCTGGCAGATTGTTGCTTTGGCTATTACAGGCTTTCTGTTGGCAAGAGCAGAAATTTTGGGTGGACTTTATCCTTTTATCCCAGCTTTTTTAGCCGTAACAGCCATGACTTATAAAAAACAGGGCGTTTATATTCTGATTCCCATCTTTATCGGATTTTTGACAGTTATGGGTGCTCAGCAGGTGCTGGTTTATTCTGCCTTAGTAATTTTGTTGGCCATAATTTTTTCTATCTATTCATTCGATTCGCGCAGGCAATGGATTATGGCCCCGCTGACTGTTTTTACAGTGACGCTAGTTGTAAAAGGACTTTTTTTGGTGTTTTCCGGCTTCAGCAATTATTTGCTTTTGGTAGGTGTTGTGGAAAGCGCTTTTGCTGCTGGCATGACAGTGGTCTTTTTGGTTATTGTCCGTGCTTTACGCCGGCTGGAAGGCGGGCGCCGGTTTTCTGCTGATGAAATAAGCTGTTTCTTTGTTTTGGCCATGGGCCTGATCAGCGGCCTGTCTGGCTGGCGGATCGGCGCTTTGGATATGCAAAGCGTATTCAGTAGATTTCTTATCATGGCCGTAGCTTATTTGGCCGGAGGTGGCGCCGGAGCCGGCATTGGGGCCATGATTGGTATCGTGCCCAGCCTCTCATCAATCGTAGCTCCTTCTGTGGTGGCTACCTATGCCTTTTCCGGTTTATTATCAGGCCTGTTCAGCAATTTTGGCCGCTTGGGCACAGTTATGGGTTTTTTCCTGGGCAATTTGATTCTCTCATTATATCTTTTGGATATGACAGAGATAAGCAGCTCTTTGGGGGCCTCGGCGGTAGCCGCTATTATCTTTTTCCTGGTTCCCAAATCATTTTATCAAAAGTTGCGTTTTGCTTTTTCTTCGGCCACTATCAAAACCGCGCAAGAGGAAAAATACGAGCATTTGCTGCGTTTTTCCGTACGCCGTTTGCGCAATGCCAGCGTGGTTTTTAACAGCTTGGGCCATTCTTTGGGCGCGATGCTGCAAGAGGAGGCTAAAAATCCCGAGGAAGATCAAAATTTTCAGACTATCATCAATCATCTTTCCCGCCATTTATGCAATCAATGTTCTATGAGAAAGATTTGTTGGGAGTTGGATCAGCATCATACATACAAAGGTATTATGCGCCTCTTTGCCGCTATTGAGCAGCGGGGAGAGGGTAATATCAAGGACATTCCGGAAAATTTCAGCAAGAGATGCCCCCATATCAAGGAATTGTTGGCCCTCAGCAATTGCCTTTATGAAATGTATTGCAATAATAATTATTGGCAGGTGCAGAGGGAAAATCTGCGCCATCTGGTCAGCCGCCAACTTTTAGGCGTATCCCAGGTTTTGGAAAATGTAGCTAAAGATGTGGGCGATCATAGTGAGCAAAGAGAGATTCTGGAAAAGGATTTGGCCCGTGCCTTAGGCAAAAGAGGTTTGCCGGTGGAAAATGCCGGCATCTTCAAAATTACGACTAAGTCTATGGATGTTTTTGTTCAGTTCAGCGAATGCCCTGGGTTTAATCTCTGTCGCCAGGCGGTGGAGGATGAAATCTCCCGCATGACTGGTCGTCATTATGATGTGCATGAATTTAGATGCAGCCCCAGTGATTGTGCGGAACGCTGCCGCTACCGGCTTTTGGCCGACGGCGCCTTCTCGCTCTCCATTGGCAAAGCGCAATTATCCAAAGACAGCAAAAGCGTTTGCGGAGATTGCAGCGGCCATATCCTGCTGGAAGAGGGGCGGGAATTGCTGATGATCTGCGATGGTATGGGAGTGGGCCGCAAGGCGGCCCTGGAATCCGATACAGCCTTGACACTGGTATCGAGATTGATAGAGGCCGGCTTTTGGCAGGATACGGCTATCGATACGGTGGATGCCGCCATGTCTTTACGTACCGACAGGGAAAGTTTTGTGACCATGGATTTGTGCCTGATCGACCTTTATAATGGGCGGGGCGAATTTATCAAAAGCGGTGGTTCGCCCAGCTTTATCAAAAGAGGGCATCAGGTCAAGGTGATAAAGAGCGAGAGCCTGCCCATTGGTATGGTTATGGCCATGGAAAAAGAAGTTATCACGGAGCAGATATTGCCGGGCGATATGGTGATTTTGGCCAGCGATGGGCTGCTGGATATAGATTTAGCTGATGATGGCAAATGGCTGAGCCGGATTTTGCAGCAATCAGAGATAGATTCCGCTCAGGAATTAGCGGAATATTTACTGCATAAGGCCATCGCTGTCAGCGGCAGCAAGATTAAAGATGATATCACCATTTTGGTAGCTAAGATGCATGCTGCCTGAGCCGCTGAGGCAGGAAAAAATGCTATAAAAGCGAAAAGTTATGGTTATGACTTTTCGTTTTTTATTTTTATAAGGAGAGCCGATATGAATAATGCTCTGTGGCCGCGCTTTAGGGCTTATATAAGAGACCATAATTTGATAGTTCCAGCCGATAAAATAGTTTTGGCCCTTTCCGGTGGTATGGATTCTGTGGTCTTGCTGCATCTATTTTTGCTTTTGCAAAAAGAGATTGATTTTAGCTTTGTGGCTGCTCATCTGGACCATGGAATCAGAGGAGAATCCAGTGCCGAGGATAGCCTTTTTGTGCAGCAACTTTGTGATGATAATAAAATATCCTGCTATCGGGAATACCGTGATATTCTTGCTCTTTCCGCCGGCCATAATATGGAAGATATAGCCAGACGCGAGCGTTATCTCTTTTTGCGTCAGCTGGCCCGGGAATGTGGCGCCCGGAAAATTGCTACGGCTCATCATGCCGATGATCAGGCGGAGACTGTTTTGCTGCACCTTTTGCGGGGTAGCGGCAATCAGGGGCTTTCCGCCATGGCGCCGTGCGACCAAGATCTGATTCGGCCGCTTCTTTTTGCGGCAAAAAGTCAGATTGAGGATTTTTGCGCGGAAAACCAGTTGCCCTTTCGGCAGGATTTGACTAATATGGATGAGGGCTATCTGCGCAACAAGATACGCTTATCTTTGCTGCCGCAGCTGCAAAAAGAATATAATCCACGCATCAAAGACAGTCTTTGGGCCCTGGCCGAGATTTGCCGTGAAGAAAATAACTATATGCAAGCATTGACAGAGGAACAATATAGTATAATAAAAGAGTCTGATGGTGGCATTGATACAAAAAGATTATCGCAGTTGCCTCTGGCCTTGCAGCGGCGGCTGTTGCGTCATGCTTATCACCTGGCCAGTGACAGACAGTTAACTTTCAGCCAGACAGAAGCCGTTTTGCATCTAGCCGAAAGCAGCAGTTTGGATCTGCCCACTATGACGGCTTATCGGCGACAAGGCAAACTTTATTTTGGTCGGCTGCCGGAACCAAAGATAAAGGATGAAAGTAGACATAAGATATGTTTGGGTGATTGGCAGCAATTGGCAGATGGCTGGTTTTATCGGGCACAAAGGCTGTCTAATGGAGAAAAGCCGGTTCTACCACCCAATCAATCTTCATACATCATTTTGCCGGCCGCAAATATGGAAAAACTTTTTTTTGCCGGCCGCAAGCAAGGCGCTAAGCTTTCTTTGCCGGAACAAAAGGGACATAAAAGCCTCAAATCCGTATATCGGGAGGCTAAGATTCCTAAAGAGAACAGGGAGAATAGGCCCGTATTATATGCTGATGAGCAAATTGTCTGGCTGCCATTTTTGCGCAAAGCTGTAAAAGATACCACAGGGGGAGAGCGTATAATTATTTATTGTTTGCAGCCATAAAATTAAGTAAAGATAATAAATATAGGCGATTGAAAAATGGTGTATAATATGGTATTATACAATAATATATCCAATATAAATGTCTCCACATTTGCTTTGATGGCGTTCGCCAAAGGCAAATAGTGTCATATACTCCGTTATGAGACGGAAGGAGGAAATTTTTTGAGCAGGGTATTAAGGAATGCTACTATTTTTTTACTGATAGTTATGTTTGCTGTTTCTATATATTCTTGGAACAGAACTGATATAGAGCAGCCGGAAGTGTTAAAATATACAGAGTTTACTGCAGAGGTGCAGGCCGGTAAAGTTAAAGAAATTTCTATCACTAATACCGGCAAAGAATACACTATAGAAGGTCTAAGAAAAGATGGGACCAGGTTCCAGCTGTCGGCTTTTCCCAATAGTGATTTGGCTGCCTTTTTGGACGAAAATGGCGTTATCACCAGCTTTCAGCAAGAACCGGAACAAGCCTGGTGGATAAGCCTGCTGGCTACTTTGCTGCCTATGCTTTTGATAGTGGGCTTGTTGATCTTTTTGATGCAGCAGAGCCAGGGTGGCGGCGGCAAAGTTATGCAATTCGGCAAAAGCCGTGCCCGCCTCAATGTTGATGATCGCAATAAAGTTACCTTTAAAGATGTTGCCGGTGTAGACGAAGTCAAGGAAGAATTAGAAGAGATTGTGGAGTTTCTGCGCGACTCCCGCAAATTCAACAG
>CAYRML010000090.1:0-4873 GCA_964425485.1 uncultured Peptococcaceae bacterium
TGGCAAGGGCGAGCCGCTGCCGAAATTTTTGCGGCTAGCCAATGATAAGAAAACTGCTGCCGGCATGGAGGCCGATTTTTCACATCATTTCTCTTGGCAACAGAGCGGTCTCATAAGCTGGCAGGATGGCCGCTGCCGGATGAGCTTTGATTATAATAGGCTGCAAGGCGTGAGTAAAGCCGCCCTGTTCAAAGAAATTACTCTTGTAACAGGCAGTAATCTATGATATTAATTAAGTAATACGGCCAAAAGTAATAAAGGAGGCAGAAAAATGACTTGTCTGGATTGGCAAAATATAGATTTCACTGATGAAAATAATCTTAATCTCATACCCATAGGTATTTCTAATCGTCATTTGCATATAAGCCAGGAAGATTTGGAAATATTGTTTGGCGCCGGTTATCAGCTGACAAACCGTAAGGATTTGTCGCAGCCCGGCCAATTTGCCTGCAATGAGACTGTTCATATAGTTGGGCATAAAGGGATGCTGCAAAATGTGCGTATTTTAGGGCCTGTGCGCAAGCAAACGCAGGTGGAGCTGGCCCAGACCGATGCTATCAAGATAGGCATCAAAGCTCCTCTGCGGGACTCCGGTGATTTGGCTGGAAGTGCCGGCTGTGTTTTGGTCGGCCCTGCCGGCTATGTTACTCTCTCCGAGGGTGTAATCGTCGCTAAACCCCATATTCATTTGCATATCTCCGACGGGGAGGCCTTAGGCTTAAAAGATGAGGAACTGGTGGATTTGTATTTCAAAAGCGATAAGCCCGGCGCTCTTTTCGGTGTCCAGGTGCGTGTCCATGAGAATTTTGCCATGGATTTGCACCTTGACACGGATGATGCTAATGCTTTGCAGGTGAAAAATAAGGATAAAGCGCTGCTGGTCAAAAGAGTGTGAAAATTTTAATGCCTATAAATCTTTCAACTGCCCTGAAATCCTGCTAAAAAAATGCAGTAAGAATCTGTTCACAGGATATTCAATCAATTTTGCCGGAAGTTTGTGCATATTTAGGAGGCAAGCAGCATAGAGTAAAATATCCTAAAAACAGCAGGTGATAGCATGGGCAGTCTTAATGATTATGATTATTATAGGGCCAAAAGCAGCTCGGATAAAAGTAATAAAAGAGGCGGCAGGTTTGGACAGCGCTTTCTGGCTCAGTCAGTTGCGGCCGTCATTTTGATTCTGCTGGTAGTAAATTTTGCTACCGCTGATAATCCTGTGGGCAGTTTTGCCCGTTATGTGGCCGGGGAAGGATTATCTTTGGACAGCAGCTGGATCAATTATGAGCAGATTTTACAAGCCGCGGCCGGCCAGGACAGCGATGTTCCGGAATTTGTGGTGCCTGTATCCGGTGTGGTGACCAAAAAATTCCAGCTGCAAGGCGAGGCTGAGGATCAGGCCAGCGGTATCATTATCAACGCCGATGTTGGCAGCTCCGTAAAAGCCGTGGCTGACGGCACCATACTCACCGCCGGCGGCGAGAGCGGCGATATGTGGCTGACCATTTCCCATAGCGGAGGTTTTATCAGTATTTATCAAGGCCTGGAGAGCTTATCCGTACAAGAAGGCCAGTCCGTGCTTAGCGGCGAGCCGATAGGCCTTATGGGAGAATCACAGCTCGCTTTTGCCTTGAAGCAAAATGAAGAAGCGGTTGATCCTTTGGTTTGGCTGTTCAAGCAGGATGCCAACGATAAAAATGATGCAGACCAGCCATCAGAAACTCCCGGCAAGCAAACCATATGATTTCTCTTAAGAAAAAAAGCACCATTTGAGTGCTTTTTTTATTTATTTAAAAGGTTTTGAGCTTTAGGGTGTTGAAGTTTTATTTTAATCAATCAGCAATTTATAAGGATGTGAACTTTTTGTTCGTCAAAAACGACATTATAGATATAGAGCGTTACCATATACTTTCCAGCGTGCAAAAACCGGCCCAGTATATCGGCGGTGAATATAATTCCATTAGCAAAGATTGGCAAAAGGCCGATATTAAGATGGCATTTTTATTCCCTGATACTTATGAAATCGGCATGTCCTATTTGGGCTTACGAATTTTGTATGAAGCGGTCAACAGAGATGATCGCTTTCTTCTAGAGCGATCTTTTGTTCCCATGGCCGATATGGCCGCCCTGATGAGGGAAAAACAGATCCCGCTTTTCAGCTGGGAGAGCCGCCATGCCATAGCTGATTTTGACGTAGTTAGTTTTACCTTGCAATATGAATTGAGCTATAGCAATATTTTAGAGATGTTGGATCTGGCAGGTATCCCGTTTTTGGCCAAGGACCGATCAGATAATATGCCTTTAGTTATGGCCGGCGGACCTTGCGCCTTCAACCCAGAGCCTTTGGCCGACTTTATCGATCTTTTTGTGATTGGTGAAGGCGAAGAGGTTTTGCTTGAACTATTATCTCTTTTGGCCGCTACCAAGGAAGCGGGACTGACTAAGGATCAATTTTTGCAAAAAGCCCTGGCTGTGCAGGGCGTCTATGTGCCCAAATATTATGATGTCACTTATCAGGAAAATGGCAAAATCGCTGCCATAGAGTCCAAGGTCCCGGCTCCGACTAAAGTGCGCAAGCGTTTTATAGAAGATATGAATGCTGCTCCTTTTCCGCATGAGGCCATGCTGCCTCATATCGAAGCCGTGCATGACCGGGCCATGATTGAGATCATGCGTGGCTGCACCCGTGGCTGCCGCTTTTGTCAGGCCGGTATCATCTATCGGCCTGTGCGGGAAAAAAATCCCCATCTTTTGTTGAAGCAGGGGCAGGAGCAGCTGGCTTCCAGCGGCTATGAAGAAATGGGCCTGCTTTCTCTTTCTTCTGCCGATTATTCCTGTATTGGGCCGCTGGTTGATGGTTTACTGGGTCAAAACAGGGATAAAGGCGTCAGTATATCACTGCCTTCTTTGCGCGTGGATGCCTTTTCCGTTGATTTGGCGCAGAAGGTGCAGCAGGTGCGCAAAAGCGGCCTGACTTTTGCGCCGGAAGCAGGCAGTCAGCGTTTGCGCGATATCATCAATAAGGGAATCCGCGAGGAAGATATTATCAGCGCCGTTTCCGCAGCTTTTGCCGCCGGCTGGACCAATATCAAACTTTATTTTATGCTGGGCCTGCCTTTGGAGAATTATGAAGACTTGGATGCCATAGTTGATTTATGCCAAAAAGTGGTCTGGGCGGGTAAAAGTCTGAAGCCCAAAGACTTGAAAAAGCCCGTGAAAGTCACTTTGGGCGTGGCCTCTTTTGTGCCGAAGCCGCATACGCCTTTTCAGTGGCAGGGGCAAAACAGCCCGCAGCTTTTACGGGAAAAACAGCTCTATTTACGGGAAAAACTGCGCCCGTTAAGGCAGGTGCAATTCAATTGTCATGATATAGAAACCAGTACTTTGGAGGCCGTATTTGCCCGTGGCGACAGACGTTTGGGACAAGTTCTGCTGCGGGCCTGGCAGCTGGGTTGCCGTTTTGACGGCTGGACGGAGCATTTCCGTCCCGATTTATGGCAGCAGGCTTTTGATCAATGCGCCGTAAATCGGATATTCTATGCCAATACGACCTATGAAAAGGCGGATATTTTGCCCTGGTCTCATATTGACTGCGGCCTGGATGAAGATTGGTTGTGGCAGGAATATGAAAAAGCCTGCCAAGGCTTGACGACTGAAGATTGCCGACAAGTAAAATGCAGCGGTTGTGGTATTTGCAGCAATTTATCTGGTAATAATATTTTTGCCGGAGATATCCTATAAAAGATGTGAGGAGATTTTATGTTTAGCAAATGGCGTGTGCGACTGAAAATAGAAGGCAGGATCGCATATATTTCCCATTTGGATCTTATCTCAGCTCTGCAAAGGGCCTTGAGGAGAGCCGATTTGCCCATGCGTTATTCAGAAGGCTTCAATCCGCATATGATTATGGCTTTTGGGCCTGCCCATGCCGTGGGTGTGATCGAGGATTGCCAATATTGCGATCTGGAATTTGCTTTTGCACCGCCTGCAGACTGGCAAAAGAGATTAAATCACTACCTGCCTGATGGCATCAGCTTGGTCCAGGCCAGGGAAATAGATGATAGATGCAAATCTTTAACGGCTTGTATCAATTTGGCTGTTTATGAATTTATTTTTGCCTCTATAGAGGGGGAACCCCTTGATTTGAGGCCGGGAGTAGAGGCTTTTTTAGCTGCCGACACTTTGCCTGTGGAGAGGATTTCTCCCAAAGGCCGCAAAACCGTAGATATCCGTCCTGCAGTTCTCAATATTGATATCAAGGATGATGACCGCTTGCTGGTCTGCGTCCGCTTGGGCCTATCTGCCATTCCCAAACCGCAGGAACTGGCTTTGGCCATAGCACCAAAAAATATATTGGTGTCTGTTCGCCGTTGCGGCCAATTTATTGAAGATGAAAAAGGCAGGTATCTGCCATAAAAATTTAGGAGCGCAAAATATGTATAAGGAAATATTGATTAAGACAGAACCTGATGAGATATCTGTGGTGGCTTTAGATAATCAGCAGTTATCAGAAATATATATCGAGCGTATTTCGACCAACAGGCTGGTGGGGAATATCTACAAAGGTTATGTGGAAAATGTCCTGCCTGGTATGCAGGCGGCTTTTGTAGATATTGGTATGGAGAAAAACAGTTTTTTGTATGTGGAGGATGCGGCGCCCAAAAAATACAATGAATTTGGCGATGCTCAAATAGCGGAAAAAGAAAAGAAGTCTATCGGTCAACTGCTGCATAAGGGACAGGAGCTCATCGTACAGATCTTTAAGGAGCCGAACGGAACCAAGGGTGCGCGTGTTACCACCCACCCGACTTTTCCGGGCCGCTATTTGGTGCTTTTGCCTACCAATGCCTATATTGCGGTTTCCCGCCGCATCAAA
>CAYRML010000091.1:0-4773 GCA_964425485.1 uncultured Peptococcaceae bacterium
TGACCATTTGATAATATTATGCAAATTTTCTTTTGTGCTCAAAATCTCGCCTCCATCTGTGTCTTTATTTTTATACTTTTTAAATTTATCGCGGAAATATTTCCTGGCCGCTACAGCCTGTGGATGTATAGCTTTGCCACCTTTTTTCAACCAGGAAAAGGAGCAATCAAGACTAAGCAGCATGGCCTCATCTAAATCCTCATAAGCTAGCTTGCGTATTTTAGGCAAATTGGCAAAATCGCGTCCGGGTTCGATCATGTCCGCTAAAAAAATGATTTTATCCAGTTGGCTCATATCGGGTGCTGCTATTGTATGCCTGGCGACCGCCTGTAAAATTTCTTGATCATAAATTCCCCATTCCTGCACTAAAATATAAGCTCCTAAAGGCGCATGTAGGATCACGGGGTTTTCTCTTTCCGCATCCGTAACGGGGATTCCATATTCCTCCGCCCAGCGGCAATAATCTGTCACGGAAAATGCTCTGGCCACATCATGCAAAAGACCGGCCAAGGCAGCTTTTTCTGCATCTTCCTGCCAAAATACAGCCAAATCTCTGGCAGTATCAGCCACTTGCAGGCTATGTTCGAATCTTTTTTTATTAAGCATTTGGGACAATTTTTGTTTATATTCCGTCCATTTATCAGTGTTGGCTATAGCCATCAAATACTCCTTTTATTTGTACAAACCATTCTTTTTAATATACATTTCCACCGCTTCCGGCAACAAATAGGTGATTGTTTGCCCAGATTTTACCCGCTGGCGGATATTCGTCGAAGAGATAGCCAGGGCCGGCACCTCCAAAAAACTGATTTTTTTCAGCGCCTTATCGGGCAATTGGCTGCTGTCCTGTAAATTATACCCCGGCCGATTGACGGCGATAAAGGAACATATTTCTAATAATTCATTGATTCTGCTCCAAGACAATATCTCCAAAATAGCGTCCGTGCCGGTAATAAAATAAATATCACAATTATTATCATAAAATTGCAAAAAGCTGCGGACGGTATCGTAGGAATAAGAATAGCCTTCCCTGTCCACCTCGATATGCGATATGCGGAAAAAGGGGTTGGTGATAGTAGCTAAAATGGTCATCATGAGCCTGTGCTGGCCGGAAGAAACAATTTTTTTGCTTTTATGCGGCGGATTGCCGGCAGGCACAAAAATAACTTTATCCAGCCCAAATTGGTCGCGAGCCGTTTCCGCCGCCACTAAATGCCCATAATGGATAGGATCAAAAGTTCCCCCCATGATACCAAGCTTCAGCTTCTTGCCGTTTTCCTTATCAATTTCTAAGCACAGCGGCTTATCACTCTGCATATTTCCTCCCCATATTAATCGGCATAGTCAAATTCCACCTTGCCGATAATTACCAAATCGCCTTCTTTAAGCCCTGCTTCTTTTAGGGCCTTATCAAAACCCATCTTTTGAAAAATCTTTTGCATGCGGGATACAGCGGCATCATTTTCCATATCGGTCATGGCCACCAGCTGCTCTATGCCTTTACCGCTAACCTGCCAAACCCCGGGTTCAGTCGGCTCGATATGCCATTGCTCCTCTTCTGTGACTACTGTATGGCGTATATGCTCTTCCTGCGCCACCGGCTCCGGCGTCATAGCAACCAATTGGCCAGCTCGCTGCAAAAGCGGTGGCAAACCCTGACCTGTTATGGCAGCAATGGGAAAAATTTCATAATTTATGCCCTCTGCCCGCAATTTTTCCTTAAAACCTGCCAGGATTTCTTCCGCCTGCGGCATGTCCATCTTATTGGCGGCAATCAGCTGTGGCCTTGCCAATAGATCCTGACGATAAAGGCGCAGCTCTTCATTAATCATAGTAAAATCGTCATAAGGATCATGCCCGCTCAAGCCGGACATATCAACCACATGGATCAGCAACTTTGTTCTTTCCACATGGCGGAGGAAGCGATGGCCGAGACCAACACCCTGCGACGCGCCTTCAACCAAACCAGGTAAATCAGCCATGACAAAGCTATGGCCATCCCCCAGATCAACAACACCCAAATTCGGCTGTAAAGTGGTGAAAGGATAATCGGCTATTTTGGGGTGTGCAGCCGAAGCTTTGCTGATCAGCGTAGATTTGCCCGCATTTGGCAAACCAATCAAGCCGACATCAGCCAACAATTTCAGCTCTAAGATCAAATTTCGCTCCTGACCCGGAGCACCCTTTTCCGCCATACGCGGCGCTTTGTTGTTCTTCGAGGCAAAGCTGGCATTGCCGCGTCCGCCCCGGCCACCTTTGGCTACCACCACTTGCTGACCATCGCTGATGATGTCGGCGATCAGCTCATTGGTATCGGCATCACGGCAAACTGTGCCCAACGGCACCCGCAGATAGGTGTCGGCGGCATTGGCGCCATGCATGTTTTTATTGAGCCCATTAACGCCTTTATCGGCCTTATAATGGCGTTTATAACGAAAATCGATCAAAGTCTTCAGACATTTATCACCGACAAAGATCACATCGCCACCTTGGCCTCCATTGCCTCCGGCCGGACCGCCCATGGGTACATATTTTTCTCGTCTAAAAGCTACGATACCATTGCCACCATCGCCGCCTTTGACATATATTTTAGCATAATCATGAAACATATATTTTACCTTTTCAGAGAAATTATTTTGTTTTAGTATTATTTTTTATATTTTATATAAAAGAAACCTGTAAGTCAAACAAATAATATTATATCACAAAAATATTATTTATAGACAAAAGAGACTTTCTTGCAAAAAGAAAGTCTCTTAAAAGATGAACAAATTGATCAGATGGCTTGCGAAGGATAAACACTGACTTGTTTTTTGTCGCGGCTTTTTCTTTCGAATTTTACTTTGCCATCTATGGTTGCAAAGAGTGTGTCATCTTTGCCTATACCGACATTATTGCCGGGATGAAATTTTGTGCCTCTTTGACGAACGATGATAGTACCAGCAGAGATCAATTGACCGTCATGTCTTTTTAAACCCAATCTCTGAGAATGACTGTCGCGACCGTTTCTGGAACTACCGCCTGCCTTTTTATGAGCCATTACATCCCACCTCCTCTTAGCGGAATTGATATTTTATTGTTATGCGGTGATTTTTTCTATTTGCAATTTTGTGAAGGGTTGACGATGACCGTTTTTGACGCGGATATTTTTTTTGGGCTTATATTTGAAAACAACAACTTTTTTGCCTTTGCCATGAGACAAAACTTTGCATTCCACCTTGGCGCCTTCCACAAAAGGACTGCCAACAGTGGTTTTGCCATTGTCGGAAACAGCCAAAACCTTGTCGATAATGACGGCTGCGCCTTCTTCCAAAGCCAATAATTCCACATTGACGGTATCACCTTCAGCGACTTTATATTGCTTGCCGCCGCATTCAATGATTGCGTACATAGTTGCACCTCCCCTACTATATAGACTCGCCCGACAAAGGTGGCCCTTGGGCACTTATTAAACCAGTCCGGTGCGGTGTAGCAACACATCAGATGAATTTTATCATATTTATACAAACCTTGTCAATAACTATCCCTTGATTGTTCTCAATATTTATATATCATTTCCTTATTTTCCGCAATATGAGCTTTGGCATGAGTCTTCATGATATTGGTAATTTCCACATGCAAATCCTGCCCCACTTTATTGCCTGCGTCCTCCACCTCGATTATAAAACCGTCAACATTAGCCACTCCAATATTCAAATAATCCTTATGTTGATAATCTATTTTTACATTCAATTTTTGGCCTAAACGAAAAGGTGATTGGACATAGCTGTGGGCATTTTTTTCATAGCAGGGGCGCACCAGATTTTCCTCCATGCGCAGAGCAAAATTGCCCTTGATGATAATTTTTTTGCTATATTTTTTTTCTATTTCATGCAAAGATTTGGACATAGCCGTCAAAAGATATGACGCTACGCTGGTATTTGTTTCTATTATAACAGCAGGAGCATCTGTTTTTTCCGCTACGTTTATAATCTCTCTTTTCAAGCGCAAAGCGATAGTTTCCTCCGAGAGAATGCGTCCGCGGCCATAGCAAAAAGGACATTCCTTTTCCAAAGTGGCCGACAGCCCTTGGCCGATTTTCTTCCTGGTCATCTCTACCAGTCCTAATTGCGTCATGCCTAAAACCGTTACCCGCGTGCGGTCCTTCTTGACCTCATCTTCCAAAGCTGCCAGCAAATGCGCCTTATCCTGAGGATTATCCATATCGATAAAGTCGACGATGATGATGCCGCCGATATTGCGCAGGCACAGCTGACGGGCAATCTCCGTCGCAGCCTCCAGATTGGTACGCAAAATAGTCTGCCCCAAGTTATCTTCACCCACATATTTGCCGGTATTGACATCAATAACGGAAAGTGCCTCGACCTGGTCGATAATAATATAGCCCCCGCTTTTGAGCCAAACTTTGCGGCGCAAGGCTTGCGTCATCTGATCACGGACATTATAAAGAGAAAACAAATCTTCCGACTGTTTAAGAAGTATCTTAGGCCCTAAAGAAGGAGACATGGCGGCGGCCATATCAATCATCTTTTCGTAGAGGTCTTTATTGTCGACTAATATTCTTTCTACAGAACCGACATCCGTATCTCTGATGATTCGTTCCACTAAGCCCAGGTCGCTATATAAAAGAGCCGGCGCCTTGACTTTGACGGCTTTGCCCTGGATACGCTTCCATTGTTTGGAGAGCAATTTGATATCACTCATTAAATGCTCTTCTCCCATATCCTTAGCTGCCGTGCGGATGATAGCCCCCATGCCTGGCGGTAACAGACG
>CAYRML010000092.1:0-4682 GCA_964425485.1 uncultured Peptococcaceae bacterium
AAGTAAGCTACAGCTGGACGGGAGCCCCCTCTAGCGGCGTGACCTTACCCGATGATGGTAATTATGTCAAAGGTCAACCTGTCACGGTAGCTGACATACCAAGCCTGACTGGCTGGATCTTTGAAGGTTGGTACTATGGTAGCGAGATCGTGACTAGCTTTGAGATGCCGTCTGAGGATGTAGAACTTACTGGCAGTTGGACGCAGCATGAATACACAGTCATATATGCACCAGGTAGTCAAGGCACCTTCACCCAGCAAGTGACTACAGGCCTGCATTATGGTGATGATACACCGGCAGCACCGCGTGTTACGGGTCTTTCCAATTATCGCTTTACGGGTTGGAGTCCCGCTGTAGGAAACATTGTAACCGGAGATATTACCTATGTTGCTCAATGGGACAGAAAGGCATCTGGTGGCGGTGGCGGTGATGATGATGAAGAGACAATTATTGATGAAGAAGTACCAGGTGCCCCGATTTTAAATACTGTTGATCATATTGCTTATATACAAGGTTATCCCGGTAATATCGTAAGACCGGAAGCTAATATCACCAGGGACGAAGTGGCAGCGGTATTCTTCAGACTCTTGGATCCTACCTATAGAGAAACTATCCGTACTATGCAAAACAATTTCAGTGATGTTCCGGCAAATAAATGGTCTCTGAAGCATATAAGCACATTGGCTAAGGGTGGTATCATTACCGGTTATCAGGATGGAACATTCAAGCCCGACCAATATATCACCAGAGCTGAATTGGCCGCTATAGCGTCCAGATTTGATAAGCTGGAAACAGTGACGGAAAATAAATTCACTGATATCAGCAACAGCTGGGCAAAAGACTATATTAACTCTGCCGCTGTTAAAGGCTGGGTCAAGGGTTATACAGATGGCACCTTCAAACCCGATCAATATATCACCAGAGCCGAATTTGTTACCCTAGTCAATAATGTTCTTGACCGTAGAGTCCATGAAGAAAACATCTTGCCTGATGCAAAACAATTCAATGATCTGAAAAAAGGCAGATGGTATTATGAAGCCATGCAGGAAGCTATCAATAGCCATTACTATGAAAGAGTGAGTGATACTTATGAATTATGGCTCGAATTGTATGAACCGGAAATTGAGATGTAGTAAGAGCAACATTAGTTAAAATTAACTGATAAAACCCGGCAGGTTGAAATTTTACCTGCCGGGTTTTTAAATTTTTGCTTCCATATTAAACAATATTTTGTTATATTATTATAGTAGTTTTGAAATTAGTAGATGGAGGAAATCCTTGTGAGTACTTTGGAATTAGTTATGCTGCTTTGTTTCGGAGCGGCATGGCCGGCCTCTATATTTCGATCATATAAATCTTGTTCCACAAGGGGCAAAAGCGTAACATTTTTATGGATACTTATAGCCGGTTATGTAGCAGGAATTCTCAATAAAAGACTGTTCTTTCCCGATGATCCTGTGATCATTTTCTATATTATAAATTTATGTATGGTGAGTGTGGATATTTTTCTTTATTTTCGTAATCGCCGCATTGAAAAGAAATATGATCCTAACTACTGGATGAAAGAAAAGAAAATTAAAGAGCAGAAAAAGAAAAAAGAACAGGAATTAGCAAAAGAACAATAACAGCTATTATTATAGATAAGAAATTCGGAGTACTGGTTACAAAAAGGGCAAGGGAGGACATTGATGGAAAAAATCCAAGAAAAAACCCAAACAGAGAAAATCAAGTTGCATGGTTTTAATAATCTGACTAAAACATTGAGTTTTAATATGTATGATATTTGCTATACAAAGTCGGTAGAAGACCGGATAGCTTATATAGAATATATTGATGAGCAATATAATGCGGAAAAATTGACACAAATTTTAAAAGATGCGGTAGACATTATAGGCGCCAAAATATTGAATATTGCCGTACAGGATTATGAGCCGCAGGGCGCCAGTGTTACCATCCTGGTTTGTGAAGAGGGCCAATCAGTAGATGGCACTTATCCAGCTTATACCCATAGAGCTGATGCGGTGGTGGCCCATTTGGACAAAAGCCATCTGACCGTGCACACTTATCCGGAATATCATCCTGATGGTGGCGTATGCACCTTTCGTGCGGATATAGATATCTCTACCTGCGGGGAGATTTCTCCCTTAAATACCCTTGATTTTCTTATAAATAATTTTGAGGCCGATATTATGACTCTTGATTATCGAGTAAGAGGTTTTACTCGCGATATAACAGGACGCAAGCTTTTCATTGATCATGCACTTTCTTCCATCCAGGATTATATCAATCCGGAAATAGAAGCTTTATATCAAATGATAGATGTCAATGTCTATCAGGAAAATATTTTTCATACCAAATGCAAACTCAAGAGTTTCGATTTGGATAATTATCTCTTTCATTTTTCTGAGGAGGATATTCCCGGCAAAGAGGTAAGAGAGATCACGGCCAAATTGCGCAAAGAAATGGATGAGATCTTTTATGGCAGGAATATGCCTTAAACCGAGGCAAAAGTATGCGCTCAAAGGAGGGTTTAGATGAATGACAGTAAGCAGAAAAGCTGGTTTTCTGAATTTTATGCCCATGATGTAAAGTTTGCTTTAGAGCTGGAAGAAGTTTTGTATGAGGAACAAACCCCTTTCCAATATATAAAGTTTATGAAAAATGCAACTTTTGGCACTTTCTTTACACTCGATGGCTATATCATGGCCACCCAAAAAGACGAATTTGCTTATCATGATATGATCTGTCATCCTGCCATGGCCGTCAATCCCGCCGTTAAAAAGGTGCTGATAATCGGTGGCGGTGATGGCGGCACGGCTAGAGAGGTGGCCAAATATTCCTTTATCGAAAGTATTGATTTGGTGGAAATTGATGAGAGGGTTGTGCGTTTGTGCCAGAAATATATGCCGCAGACGGCTGCCGTTTTTGAAAAGGATCAGCGTATAAAGTTGCATTTTTGTGATGGCTTGAGATTTGTGTCCAAAGCCACAAACGGTGCTTATGATTTAATTCTTGTGGATTCTACCGATCCTATAGGTCCGGGAGAAGGGCTGTTTACACTGGATTTTTATTATAATTGTTATCGCATTTTGGGTCCTTCCGGTATATTGATCAATCAGCATGAAAGTGCTTTTTATGATATTGATATTAAAGAAATGCAAAGAGCCCATCAGAAGCTGAAAAAAGTATTTCCCATTGCCAAAGTGTATGGCTTCAATATGCCTTCTTATGCTTCTGGATACTGGTATTTTGGCTTTGCTTCCAAATCATTGGATCCTCTGGCCGATGCCAAATATCAACAATGGCAAAGCTTACGTATACCGACAAGATACTATAACACGGAGATACACCAGGCCAGTTTTGCTTTACCTAATTATGTGCGGGAGATTTTACAGAGATAAATAAAGAGTCGACCTTGCGGCCGGCTCTTTTCTTTTTATGCTTTTCCTTTATGGTATAATATGGGGCTGATTTTCTAATAATATGTTCAGTTGCATTGACAAGGAGGCCTCTTTATGCAAAGGATAACTAAGTTTTTGCAAGATCAGCCCGTATTCTATCTGGCTACGGTTGATGGCAAACGGCCGAGAGTGAGGCCCTTTGATTTTTTTATGGAGTATGAAGATAGGCTTTATTTAGCCACAGGTAAACATAAGGAATGTTATCGACAGTTGCAGAATAATCCCTATTTGGAATTATGCGCAACCAATGATGAGTCTTTGTGGCTGCGTATCAGCGGACAAGCGGTATTCGATGATCGGCTGCAGGTGGCGGAGGAAATATTCAGCCGCAGGCCTTATCTGTATGATTATTATCAGCAAAATCAGGACAAGCAATTAGCTGCCTTTTATCTGAATAACGGTTATGGACGCATTGCCGATAAGGCCGGTTCTTTTGAAGAAATCTGGTTTTAAACAGGGCTGATAAAAAGCGGGATGGACGGTGGATTGAAAGTCCAAAAAGCATAAAGTACAAACAGAAGAATAAAAGCTATGATAGCAAATACACCCGCCACAGCTGATGGTGAAGTGCGGTTATAAATATAGGCGCCGATACATTGGCCAATCAAGACGGAAAGGGAAAAATTGCCTATATCCCAGGCTATACTGTGTATGCCAAGGCCTGCTGTATATGTATAGAAAAATAAAGGGATGAAAATGATGCTGCTGATAGCGGCAAAAATGCCTGCCGTGGCAGCTTTTGCTTGGTGCCTGAAATTTTTTCTTTTTTTAAAGGAGAAGATTAGCCAAAAAATCAACATAGTTATAAATGCCAGTTTTGTATGCTCCCAGGTGCTTTCATTGATGGCACTTATCAAACCGACCCATGGTTGCTGACCGCTCAGATCATAAAGAAAATGCAATCCTGATCCGGCAAGCACAATGATTATAGTAGAAATAATGATCCTGGTTTTGCCGAAAAAATCCATATTTATCACTCCTTTTTATAAATATATTATATCTTATGTCCTAAGAAAATTGTAGTAATTTGCGGTTAGATAATTTATAATTGACAGATAAAAACTTATGCTATAAAATGTTGATATATAAGCGCAAGCTAATATTGTTTATCTAGATAATTGCCATCTTTTAACAGGCAATCCAGTGAAAAAAAGGGGGTTTTTTTAACCAATGGGAAAACAAAAATTTGAAAGAACAAAACCGCATGTCAATATCGGAACA
>CAYRML010000093.1:0-4614 GCA_964425485.1 uncultured Peptococcaceae bacterium
GCAGGTGTGTTCTTTGGATGTAAAAGCGTTCATCTGCCCGCCCACAGATTCCATAACTTCCGCTATCTGTTTGGCATTACGGCTGGGAGTCCCTTTGAACATCATATGCTCCAAAAAGTGGGAAACACCGGCCAATTCATCCGATTCATAAACAGAACCTATTTTTGTCCAAATGCCCGTAGAAACCGAGCGCAAATGATTGAGTGGCTCTGTGATAACAGTAATGCCATTAGCTAAAATATCTCGATATGCCATAATTCCTCCGTTTTATTTCGTTTGTGTTATTTTCTGCAAAAAATCCATAAATCCCTCTATTACTCAGAAAAATCCCTTTTTCTCGATTTTTTCAGCGGCCAAGAGATCGCTTTTGGCCACAATATTATTATTTTTATCCACCACCATCACTTGCCCCACCAGCGCATATTTTTCAATTGGTGCTTGCAGATTTTTTTCTATCTGCCATTGCATATGCAAGCCTTGACCTGCTGATTCTTCATAGCAATAATATAGATCACTAGCGGCTACCACCGATAACAGCTTATTTTTACACTTTTTTATGGGTATGGCTGCTATGATCTCCCCTTTTTCAGCAAGCAGAGAGGCCTTAGTATGATCCGCCCCGTATTGCAGCAACTTCAGAGCCTCTTCATATCTATCCGGGCTATGAAAAACAACAGCGATCAGCTGCCGGCCATCCCTTTCCAATGATGCCACCAAACAAGCGCCGGCAGCATCGGTAGTACCGGTCTTGATACCGGTCACCTCATCCGATTGCCATAATAATTTATTGGTGTTTTTGAGGCTACGCGCTGTGTCACCGCTGCCGATAGATGCGGTTTTCATTTGTACTATGGCAGCAAATCGTTGATCGCGCATAGCATAACGCGCGACTAGGGCCAGATCATAGGCACTGATGACATGTCCCTCTTGCGGTAGGCCATTAGTATTTTTCAAATTGGCGGAAAAGGCGCCAATAGCCAAAGATTTCATATTGAGCCAATAGACAAAGAAAGGTTCGCTGCCCGCCATATTCTCGGCAATAGCAAAGCAGGCATCATTGCCGGATTTAATCAAAGCTCCTTTGAGCAGATCATGCAAAGTAAATACGTCTCCGGCATGAATATGGATGCTGGATTCTCCCACAGCTGACGCCGATTGACTGACAGTACATAAAAGCTGTGTATCTGCCATCTCAAGAGCCGTAATAGCGGTAATAATTTTGCCGCAACTGGCAGGAGGTAAAGGCAGCGAGGCCTCTTTATCATATAATATTTGCCCATTTTGGGCATCGATTAAAACAGCCGATTGCGCTTTTATTTGCGGTTCCTGCGCCTGTGCCGGCAGACAGAATATAAATAATATGAACAATAGCAGCACAGGAAAAATAAAATTATTCGGCCGCCGCATTATTGCCCTCCGTTGTGCTTGAAGCAATATTTTCCGACACGGTAACAAACTCATAGCCGGCATTTTTCAAACCTTGCAAAATTGTAGGCAAAGCCTCTAAAGTCGGATTGGTCGGATGCGCCAAGATAATTGCTCCGGCATGGGCTTTTTTCAGCACACGCTTACTGATAACCTCCGGCGCCGGTCTTTTCCAGTCGACAGTATCTATGCTCCACAATATGGTGGCATAGCCTTCATCTTGGGCCGCCTGCAAAACCTGGCTGCCGTTTTCACCGGAAGGCGGCGCATATAATTTACATTCAACACCCGTGGCTTCTTTAATGGCTGCTGCCGTCTTTTGTATCTCTTGTCTATTTTCTTCATAACTCAAGCTGTTAGGGCTGGTATGGCTATAGGCATGATTGCCGATCTCATGCCCTGCCGCAGCAATTTGCTTAGCTAAATCCGGATTGTTTGCTGTCCAGCGCCCGGTCAAAAAGAAAGTAACCTTAACATCATTTTGCGCCAGCACTTTCAACATATCGGGAATATATTCCTCGCCCCAATCCACATTGATGGCCAAAGACACTTTATTACCTTCTCCCATTCCCTGATAATATGGCTGTCCGGTTGTAGGCACCGCGTTACGGCCCAGGGCCTGCCAACCGCAAACAAGGCCTATGAGTACGGCCGCCACGATTAAAACCAGCCATTTTTCTTTTCTGCCGATAAATAATACTTTCATAATGCTCCTCCGTTCAGGCTTTTTCCTCTTTAATGATTATGTTGGATAAACGAAGATTATGAAAAGAAAAAGACCCCTTTTGTAGGGTCTTTGCTTTAATATTTATTATTTATTCGCTCAGGCCTAATTCATTCATGGCATCTTTGCGAGAGAGCTTGACTTTACCCTGAGAATCGATATCCAAAACTTTAACCCAAACCATATCTCCCTCTTTGAGCACATCGGTAACTTTTCCAACACGCTTATTGTCCAGCTGAGAAATATGCACCATGCCATCCTTGCCGGAAGAACCGAAAACGCCGGGTATGATTTCCACAAAGGCGCCGAATTCCATAATTTTCACTACTTTGCCATGGTAAATATTGCCGATTATCGGTTCGGCCACGATATTTTTGATGATATCAAGGGCCTGCTGACCTTTTTCGCTGTCTACACAGGCGATGAAAACTTGTCCATCATCTTCGATATTGATCTGAGCACCGGTTTCTTCGACTATCTTCTTAATGATCTTGCCGCCGGAGCCTATGACTTCCCTGATCTTATCGGGATGGATCTGGAAATTGATGATGCGTGGGGCATAAGGAGAAAGATCAGCCCGCGGTTCCGCTATGGTTTGCAGCATTTTATCCATAATAAACATGCGCCCATCCTTAGCCTGCGCCAGCGCACGGGTCAATATTTCTTTATCAATGCCCGGGATCTTGATATCCATTTGGATGGCCGTGATGCCTTTGGCGGTACCGGCAACCTTAAAGTCCATATCACCCAAAAAATCTTCCATACCCTGGATATCGGTCAGCACGGTGATATCATCATCCTCCTTGATCAAGCCCATGGCACAACCGGAAACAGGCGCGGAAATAGGCACGCCGGCATCCATCAACGACAAAGTACTAGCACAAACACTGCCCATGGAAGTGGAGCCGTTAGATTCAATGGCTTCCGAAACCAAACGCAAAGCATAAGGGAATTGTTCTATGCTGGGAATAACGGGTTCTAAAGCTCTTTCCGCCAAAGCTCCGTGACCAATTTCCCGACGGCCGGGGCTTCTGACCGGCCTGGTTTCCCCCACACTGTAAGGGGGAAAGTTATAATGATGCATATAACGCTTGCTGTCCTCCACACCCAGGTCATCCAAGATCTGTTCATCACGCATAGAGCCGAGTGTACAGGCATTCAAGATCTGGGTCTGCCCACGGGTAAAGAGCGCCGAACCATGAGTTCTGGCCAGAACGCCTACCTCGCAGGCAATAGAACGCACTTCCGTAGTTTTGCGACCATCGATACGCACCTTATCTTTGGCAATAAGCTTGCGCATGGTTTCTTTTTCTATAGTATAAAGAACTTCGCCGATTATACCTTCTTGTTCCGGATATGCTTCGGCCAATTGATCGAAAACGGATTGCTTCAAATCCTTCAAAAGAATTTCCCGTTCTTCTTTCATTATTTTTTCCGCCGAGCAACGCAGCATCAGATCACGCATTTTTCCCCCGGCTAATTCTCTGATGGCAGCCTCCAGCTGAGTATCAACAGGTTCCTTTGCAAATTCTATTTTTTCTTTAGCCAAGCCTTTGGCCATAGCTTCGGCATGAAATTCCTCAATCATGGCCACAATTTTCTTGACTTCTTCATGCCCAAACATGATTGCATTGAGAACAGTAGCCTCATCAACCTCTTTTGCTCCCGCTTCCACCATCATTACGGCATCTTTGGTGCCGGCCACAGTCAATGACATAAGACTTTGCTCAATCTGTTCTATAGTCGGATTGATAATAAACTTTCCGTCAATCAAACCCACGCAAACGCCGGCAATAGGTCCCAAAAAGGGGATTTTAGAAATGGTCAGAGCGGCCGAAGCCCCGATCATAGCCGTCACATCCGGCGGGTTATCATGATCCACAGACATAACCGTAGCTATGATCTGTACATCGTTTTTATATCCCTTGGGAAAAAGCGGCCGAAGAGGCCGGTCGATGATGCGGGATGCCAAAACGGCTTTCTGGGTAGGACGCCCTTCTCTTCTGATAAAGCCGCCCGGGATACGGCCAACGGCATAAAGTTTTTCTTCATAATCAACAGTCAGCGGAAAAAAATCAATACCGGGACGAGGTTCGGCGGAGCTGGTAGCTGCCGCCAGCACCATAGTATCCCCATAAGAAATAAAAACTGAACCGCCGGCTTGCTTGGCCATACGACCAGTTTCCAATGTCAGCATTCTGCCGCCGACTTCTATACTTTTTGTCAATATTTCCATTTAAATTTTAACCCTCCATAATTTTTCTTCTCTCTTATTATTCTCCTACTATTTCCACATATACAAATAAATTCCTGCTTTTTATATCTGCCTGCTTTATGGCATAAAAAATGAGAGAGCCAAATGGCTCTCCCTACTCTTTTAGCGACGCAAACCAAGCTCAGTAATGATGTTGCGATATCTGTCCACACTGCATTTTCTTACATAATTTAAAAGGCGACGGCGCTGA
>CAYRML010000094.1:0-4601 GCA_964425485.1 uncultured Peptococcaceae bacterium
CAGGTATCCTTTCCAAAGCCATTACTGCACAGGCACCGGCTGCTTCGGCTATTTTTGCTTGCTCCGGTGTAGTGACATCCATAATAACTCCGCCTTTTAACATTTTAGCAAGTTCCTTATTTAATTCATATTGTCTGTTTTCCATTGTTTTCGCCCCTTTTCTAAATTTTTACCACAGTGATCATAACTAATATTATAATCAAATTTGATTATAGATAAATACTCAATTTAATAATAGTTTATATACCCAATCTCAAGAGGCCATATAAGACATTTGAAGATATTACCACTTATAAGGGGCTAAGAGCATAATAAAAAACATCCCTGCTTCTTCATATGGTATAATACCAAAAGAAATAGGGATGCCGTTTTTAATTAATAGTCAGAAACAATATTGTTCATTGACGGAGGTAATTATTTTGTAAGAAGTATGGGAAAATCCTTTTCTGTGCCAAACCGGACTTTAATCCCCTGTTTGCCAAAATAACCTTCCAGCAACCGACGCATATCATCATCTGCTGCCACTGGAGCCCCCGCTTTAAGATCCTCGATCCATAATGACTGAGCATTACAAGTATCCCGCAAATGGATGCGATAAGGCAGTTTTTGCTCTTCTGCCAGCTTATTTAGCTCTATCACTTCATTAAATGTAATAACAACTTTCATATAATCAGCCTCCTTTTCATAATTTATAATTCCATTTGGTTTTTACTATTATACAGAGTACGGTAACCCATATATAAGGACCCGAAAACCGATAGGCATACTACGGCGCAAATGGCTATGATGATGGCAATTTGATAAAGGATGGCCGTGCTGGGCAAAGTTCCGGCCAAAATCTGGCCTGTCATAAGACCCGGCAAAGCGATGATGCCCATGCCCAGCATCGAGTTCATGGTTGGCAGCAGCGCTGTCTCCAGGGATTGATTGACGAAAGGCAATAATATCTTTTTAGGGGAAACCCCTAGGTTAAGCAAAGTCTCTATGCGGTTATGTTGCCCGTCCAAACTTTCCTTGAAAGTTTTCACACCTAACATAACGCCATTCATGGCATTGGCAATAATCATGCCCCCCAAAGGTATCATATACTGCGGATTAAACATACTGACACCCACACAAACCACGATAAAAAAGATAGTGATAGCCAAACCGGAACCCACCAAAGATACAATAATCGCTGTCTTAAAACGCTTATTGAGGCCTTTATTCTTCGACAGCACACGCTGGATAGCGAAGATTATCATAGCGGCTATATAGGCAACGGTGAAAAGCGGATGCGGATTTTGCAAGATATAGGTCAAAATCAGCCCAGCCAAGACCAATTGCACCGTCATGCGGAAACTTGCCCATACCAAAAGTCTGGTCTGGTTGATTTGCGCCTTTTTCATAATGGCCAGCACAATGATCAAAAGTACATATATTAAGGCAAACTGCCATATCTGCATTCTGATAACTTCCTGCATATCAAGCCTCCTTAGCAAAAGTGATCAGATCATCAGCATATTGTGTGGCCAATTGCAAATCATGGCTGACTACCAACAATGTCATATCATGAGCCATGCAAAAAGTTTTCAGATTAGCCACAACCTGGCCGGCAGTGATATTATCCAAAGCGGAGGTAGGCTCGTCCAACATCAGGACTTTCGGCAACAAAGATAGGCAGATTGCGATATAAATCCTCTGTCTTTCACCGCCGGACATAGTATCACAGTTGGCCGATAAGGGAAAATCGGCGCAACATAGACTTAAATAATCGATCATCCCTGCCTCAGGCGGCAACAGCCTCTCCCGAAAATGATAGAACTGCCGGAAATTTTCCGCTATATTCCCCGGAAACAAATAAACATTCTGCCCAACCAGCAAGACCTGCTGACGCAAATCCAGCACATCAAGCTCCGCAAAAGGCTTGCCCTCATAAAATAAAGCCCCTTGATCGGGCGAGACTGTAGCATTAAACAAGCGCAGCAAAGTGCTTTTACCACAACCGCTTGGCCCTTGGATAAAAGTGGTTTTACCGGCGGCTATGTGAATATCCGGATAAGATAAAATAGATTTGAAGGATACACCAATGGCTTGCAAAATATCAGTCATCTTATTGCCTCAGAAAAATTTAATATTTATCATTTAATGTTTATATTGTAACATTATTGGCCATAAAATGTAAGCCCAGCCTTTGCTATAAAAAAGACAACAAAAAAGACGACCGAAGTCGTCTTTTTTAAAGCAGTTGATAAAATAATCCATGTCGGATGCAATGATAAAAGAGCTTGCCATGCCCCTTTTTAGGCAGGCGCAATTGCAATCCCCATTCCGGATATTGCTTGATCAAAAGCAGTTTATCGCCCGTGACCAACGCCACAAAAGAAATATAATGCTCCTTGGTCATGGCATGGTCCGAAGTTACAAACCACTGATCTTCTACAGGTTCTATGCGCAAAAGATGATGCTGATCGGACTTTTGCGCCGCTAATTCATGCAATTTGCGGCCGCAACAGGAAGCGGCAAAAGAAGCGGTGCTGCTGATGAGATTTCCGCAAGTGGGGCAAAAGTAAAATTTCAGCTTTTTCATATTTCCTCCTACAGGTTGGCCGGCTTCCAGATCGCCTTGCAATATCTTTTCCATATCAACATTCAGAGCCGCCGATAATTGCGGCAGAAGGGATATGTCCGGGCAACCTAATCCACGTTCCCATTTGCTGACGGTTTTGTCGCTGATATGCAGCAAATCAGCCAGATTTTTCTGTGTCATGGATTTTTCTTTACGTAAATTGGCAATCAAAGCGCCAACTTTTTGACAATCCATAATCACCCCTCCTCTTATATAATTATAATTATCTGCAGCTAATAATCAATCAACTCTCCGTAGAGTCAGTTCATTTTTTTCTGACAACCGGCAATAACCTTTTAGCGATAACAGCGGCTAAAATGCAACATATGGCATCTTTAGGCGCAAAAATTACACAACAGGAGATAAAAAGCGGCCATAAACCGATATCCGTCCCCAGATAAAAATTGCTCAACCAATAACAATAAAGCCAACCGCAAAGATAAATTACCGCCATCCCACTGAAGGATGCTGCTACCAGTCGTTTAAAAGAAGGGGCAGGTGCTTTGCCGGCTATATATCCGGCAACCAGAGCCGCCAAGGCAAAGCCCATTAAATAGCCAAAACTAGGCTTAAAAATATAGCCGATGCCGCCGCCTTCTGAAAAAATCGGGAATCCCAAAAGCCCCATCGCCACATATATGATAACGCTGAAAAATCCCAATTTTCCGCCTAACAGCAGTCCGGCCAAAATCACAATTGCCATTTGCATGGTAAAGGGCACCACCGGTAAAGGAATCCGGATAAAAGCACCTATAGTAATCAAAGCCACAAATAAAGCACATAAAACCAGATCTCTGGTTTTCATCGATCTATTCCTCACATCAATTCTCCTTTAAGCGATTCTGATGCTGATTTCTCCCGATGATAAAATCTTCTCACTGCCATCATCCAGTCGAACATGCAGATGACAATCATCATCTATAGACACTGCCACAGCTGGATAAGTGTTCTTGCCATATATGACCATAATTCGTCTGCCAATTACCAAAGAACGTCTTTGGTATTCAGACACAAATTCTTTTTCGGCAAAATTTGCATAATAAGACATAAATCGATTGAGGACCTCTGCCGCCAACTGATTGCGCTTATCGCCTGCATCCGCTGCAAAAAGAGCAGTGGCAATATCCTTCAGCTCTTGCGGATAACCCTGCTCCGGCTCGAAGACATTGATGCCGATACCAACCACCACATATTGCAAAGAGCTGCTTTCTATATCAAAGGCTGCTTCCGTCAGTATGCCGCATACCTTTTTCTCATCCACATAAATATCATTGACCCATTTGATGCGGGCTTTTTTGTCACAGACGGATTCAATAGCCTCGGCCACAGCCACCGCAGCTATGGTGGTCAAGAGCATGGCCTCCTCCGCCTGCATCTGTGGACGCAAAATCATGCTCATATAGATGCCTCTCCGGCTCGGCGAAAAGAAACTGCGCCCCAACCTTCCCCGTCCGGCCGTCTGCTCTTCACTAATAATGACAGTCCCTGCCACAGCGCTGGCCACTGCTTCCTTTTTAGCGGTGCTGTTAGTAGATTCAAGGCTTTTCTGAACTTTGATCAGTAAATTTTTCGCATCATCACTCAAAAATCTGGCCATAGCTATGGCCGATAAAACGTCACTGCTCTCAGATAAAAGATAGCCCTTATTAGGCGCGGCCTCTATTACATAGCCCTCTTCTTGAAGTGATTTTATAGCTTTCCAGACAGCAGCGCGGCTTACAGCCAAATAAGAGGCAATTTTTTCACCGGAAAGATATTGCCCTTTGTTGGCTTCCAGCAATTCTACTATCCGCTCCTTGACCGACATAAAATATCCCCCTTTAACCTCTGATTGGCACAATCATAATATAAAACAATAGATTTGTCAACCTTTTTCATAATTATGGTTTACATATAAAAGCAGCCGAAACAATTGTTTCGGCTGCTTTTTAGCAATAAAGATTATCTCAAATCACCCTGTGCTGTCCCCTCGGAAGAAGGATAGAACATATTC
>CAYRML010000095.1:0-4470 GCA_964425485.1 uncultured Peptococcaceae bacterium
TGAGCAAAAGGCGACTCTTTGGCTCGCCAAATACCTTCTCACCCAACATCTTTCTATTGATATTCCCATCCGGCAAGAGATATGCTTGTCCAAAGGCGGACACTATCTTGTGCCAGGCCGGTTGTTGCGGCCGCACTATTTCCCGCGAGATTTTGTCCGCATCCACCACGGCCGCGCCTTTTTGCCGCAGATAATGGGCAGCCAGCGATTTGCCGCTGCCGATATTTCCTGCCAATCCGATGACTATCATGTTGACCCCCTCTTTAGATTCTATATCAAAAAAACATCTTCCATAGTGCCAGACAAATCATTAAGATTCCAGGCAAAAAGTTAAAACCCTTCTCCAAATATCTTTTTTTTCGCCCTTTTTCCCGCAATAATGACAAACGGAAACGTCTGCCGATAATCAGGGCCGCTACCAGCAATGTTCCCATGACAAACAAGGCCATGACAACGGTCAGTATGATGGGCAGACCAGCCAGTGAGGCAGCAAAACCACCGCCTATGGCATCGAAGGCCATGGCCATGCCCAACGCCCAGGCATCACTCTTTTCCACCCGATCGATCTTGCCAATCTTGTCTACGGATTGCTCGTGGCAGACTTTGGCTGCTCTTTCCGGCTCATGCAGTATTTGGATGGCATAAGGCATGAAAGGTATGCGCAGATGTAGCATCAGCGGGTTTTGGGCCTGCCGGGCCAGCTTTTCTGTTTTTTTGATCTGCCATTCGCTGTCATCGGCTTTTTGCTCCAACCAAGCCTCTACCAACTTATAAATACCTAAGGCAGCCAAAAGCCCCGCCGCTATGAAAACGATGAGCCGAGGCTCTAAAAAAGAAGCGAAAAAATCCCCGGCCAGCATGAACAAAAGCAGCATCCCGCCGGAAAAGGCCGTTACGATCAATATGGATCTTTTGGGCAAGGTTATGTTCTTGATCCCATAAGAAACGCCGACCAAAAAGCTGTCTACGCTGATCGCCAAAGCGAAAATCAGCGTCATCAATAATGTCAAAAAAATCGCCTCCCGCAATACAGTTACTACACTATATTAGCGGGAAAAGCCTGTGGTGAGTCTATTTTTGGCAGCAAGGGCAGAAGACCGTGCTGCGGCCGGCCACTTTTTGCCGCATCAGGATCTGGCCGCAGCGGCGGCAGGCTTGTCCGGCCCGGCCATAAGCCCATAAATGGCCCAGATTGGCTCCCTTGTTGCCTCTGCCGTCCACATAATCGCTGAAAGTTGTGCCGTTATTTTCTATGCCCTGCTCCAGTACCTGCACAATGGCCGCAGCCAAGGACTTAAGCTCCTTCTGACTCAATTGATTGGCAGGCCGCAGGGGTGTGATCGAGGCTATAAATAAGGCCTCGTCCACATAGATATTGCCCAGACCCGCCAGCAAATGCTGATCTAAAAGCGCCTGCTTGATGCTGGATTTGCGTTTTGCCAATACTTGTCCCAAATAGGCCGCATCAAAGGCTGGAGAAAGCGGCTCCGGCCCCAATTTGGCCATACCCGTAAAGTTGTCCACCTCTTCCGGTGCCAAAAGCCAAAGGCAGCCAAAGCGTCTGACATCAGTAAAGCGCAGCTCCTTCCCATCATCAAGCGGAAAGATGACATGGGTGTGCTTGGCCCGCTCCTCTTGCGGCGAGCAGCAGACCAGACGGCCAGTCATGCGCAGATGCACCACCAGCTGATAGCCGCCTGCCACATCGATGAGCAAATACTTGCCGCGCCGACCCAGGCCGGCTATTTTGCGACCGTTGAGCAGTCTGGCAAAATCCTCGGCCTGCGGATGCTTGATGACATCAGCGCGCAAGATCAGCAGACGGCCGATGCTGCGCCCAACAAGGAGCGGCTCCAATGTTCTTTTGATCGTTTCAACTTCCGGTAATTCCGGCATAAGTTACACCTACTCCATCTTTATCATATCGTACCAGTTAGGGCCATATTTGAGGTCGATTTTCATGGGCACGGCCAAGTTGATGACCGACTCCATGCTCTCTTTGGCCAACGCTGACATGATCTCTTTTTCCGCCGGCGGCACATCAAAGATCAATTCGTCATGCACCTGCAGGATCAGGCGGCTTTGGAGCCCCTTCTCCTCCATCTTGGCCATGACATCGACCATGGCCAGCTTGATGACATCAGCTGCGCTGCCTTGTATGGGCGTATTGATGGCCATTCTTTGGGCGAAGCTGCGCAGATTGAAGTTCTTGCTCAAAAGATGCGGCAGATAGCGGCGGCGGCCCAAAATGGTGCTGACATAGCCTGTCTTTTCCGCCTCCTTGATCACCTTCTTTTGATATTCTTCCACCTTGGGATAACGCGCGAAATACTTGTCTATATAATCCTTGGCCTCGGCACGGCTTATGCCCAGATCCCTGCTCAGACCATAATCGCTGATTCCGTAGACGATGCCAAAATTGACGGCTTTGGCCCGGCGGCGCTGCTCCTTGGTGATCTCGGCCATGGGGATGCCCATGACCTCCGAAGCTGTGCGAGCATGGATATCCTCACCCAGGAGAAAGGCTTCGATCAGCTTTTCATCCCCGGACACATGTGCTAAGATCCGCAGCTCTATTTGATTATAGTCGCCGGCCAGAAGAAAGTTGTCAGGTGGCGAGGCCACGAAGACCTGGCGCACGCGCCGCCCCAGCTCCATGCGCACAGGTATATTCTGCAGATTGGGCGCCACGGAAGACAGGCGTCCGGTGGCTGTCACCGTTTGCATGAACGAGGTGTGTATCTTGCCGTCCGAGGGGTCTATCAGCTGCCACAAGCCATCGGCATAGGTTGACTTGAGCTTGCTGTAGGTGCGGTATTGCAATATTTTGTCGGCAATGGGATAGCCGGCAGCCAATTGCTCCAACACCTCCGCATCGGTGGAATAGCCGCTTTTATTCTTTTTCAGCGCCGGCAGTTGCAATTTTTCGAACAGCACATAGCTCAGCTGCTTTGGTGAATTGAGGTTGAACTCCTCACCGGCCAGCTCATATATCTCTTGGCTCAGACGCTGGGCCTCCTGGGCCAAAACCGCGGACATCTGATGCAGTTTTTCTCCTTCCACACGCACCCCGACCTCTTCCATGGCGGCCAGCACCCGTGCCAAAGGAAGCTCTACATCTTCATAAAGACGCAGCATATCGTGATCCTCTATCTTTTGCCGCAAGATGGCAAATAATTTCCCCAGGACCGCCGCTCGTCTGGCTGCTTCCTGCAAAGTATCCAGCGCTGCTTGCGGCATGGCTAAACCGTTTTTTGCCGCCAGCTCCGCCACATCGTAGTTGCTCTCTGACGGATCCAGTAAATAGGCAGCCAATATCACATCATCAGCTTTGGCGGGCAAAGTCTGGTCATAGCAGGCAAAAAGCTCCGACAACTCCTTGCTGTTGGCCGTGATCAGTTTGACCTCGGCCAGACCGTTAGCCAAAGCAGCCATTTTTTCTTCTTTCTGAAAAGCAAAATCCATGGCCACGCTCTGTCCTTCGGCCGAGGCTAAAGCTGCAGTCGTGATATCTCCTTTGATGGCATGCCCCTGCCAAGTGAAATACAAGGCACATGGGCCTTCTTTTGCCCAGGCTTCTGCCTGCCGCCTGATTTCTTGGGCCTTATCCAGCACAGGCCAAGAAGAAAGATCAACATTATCCGAGGGCTCAACATCTGCTTTGGACTCGACTTGGCTTTCTTTGGGCAAAGCCGCTATGAGCTTTTTGAACTCCAGCCTTCTATAAATGGGCAGCAAGCTCTGGCCATCGAGGCCGCTGAACTTGCATTTTTGCCAATCGGTTTCTATGGGGCAATCCCTCTCGATGGTAGCCAGCTGCTTGCTCAGGAATGCCTTATCCTTGTTTGCGGCCAGTTTTTCCCTCAGCTTGGCATTGTCCACCTGCGCTAAATCTGCATAAAGAGCCTCCACTGAACCACTTTGACCTATAAGTTTCAAGGCCGTCTTTGGCCCAACGCCCGGCACTCCCGAGATATTATCAGAGGAATCGCCGCTCAGTCCCTTGAGATCGGCCAACTGCCCAGGAGAAAGTCCGTACTCGGCACTGATCTTCTCTTTATCCCATCTATCCAGCTTGCTGATGCCTTTTTTGGTCAAATAGACCACTGTATGCTCGTCCACCAGTTGCAGCACGTCGGCATCACCGGAAAAAAGCAAAGTATCCCGGCCCGACTGCTCCGCCCTCAGGCTGAGCGTGCCCAAAAGGTCATCCGCCTCATAATTTTCCAGCTCCAGCCAACAGATGCCGGCCGCCGACAAAACTTCCTTCAATATCTCGAACTGATCGCGCAGCTCCGACGGCGTCTCCTTACGCGTGCCTTTATAATCGGCGGCCAACTGATTGCGGAAAGTGATGCGGCTTTTATCGAAACAGACCACCAAATAATCGACCTGATGCGCCTGCAGCACCTTGCCTAGCATGGTCATGAAGCCATAGACGCCGTTGGTATATTCTCCCAAAGAATTGGT
>CAYRML010000096.1:0-4414 GCA_964425485.1 uncultured Peptococcaceae bacterium
TATTTTCCGCTTTTTCAGGCAAAACTTCACCTTTATAGATCCATACTTTGATGCCGATTTTGCCATAAGCGGTATTAGCTTCCGCAAAAGCATAGTCGATATCCGCACGCAAAGTATGAAGCGGAACTTTGCCTTCTGCATACCATTCGGAACGTGCTATTTCAGCACCGGCCAAACGGCCGCCACACATGATCTTGATACCTTCGGCACCCATTCTCATGGTACGGGTTACGGTTTGCTTCATAGCGCGGCGGAAAGCGATACGTTTTTCCAAAGAAGCGGCTACACCTTCGGCAACCAATTGAGCATCCAATTCCGGCCTTTTGATTTCAGTTATGTTGAGGTTTATGTTCTTGCCTGTCATTTTTTCCAGTTCTTTTTTCAGAACCTCAACTTCCTGACCACCGCGGCCGATAACTATACCGGGTTTGGCGGTGAAAATATTGATTTTGACTCTTTTAGCCGCTCTTTCAATATCGATTTTAGAAATGCCAGCTGCATAGAGTTTTTTCTTTATATATTTGCGGATTTGATAATCTTCATAAAGAAAATGTCTAAAATCCTTATTATTGGCATACCAACGAGCATCCCAATCTTTTATCACTCCGACACGAAATCCCTTGGGATTGACTTTCTGTCCCACACTTAAACCTCCTCTCTCTCACCGACCACCACAGTAATGTGGCAAGTGCGATGCAACATTCTGTCTGCGCGACCCATAGCGCGAGGTTTATACCTTTTCAAGCTGGGACCCTGACCAATAAAAGCTTTTGTAACATAGAGATCTTCCCTGTTCAAGCTTAAATTGTTTTCAGCATTGGCAGTTGCCGAACGCAGCACTTTATAAATGGGGTCTGCAGCCCTGTTGGGCGTAAATTTCAAAATAGCTTCTGCTTCACGCACATCTTTGCCCCTGATGAGGTCAATAACGATTTTGGCCTTGCTGGGGGAGATGCGGATATATTTGGCTATTGCTTTAGCTTCCAAAACACTTCCTCCTCTCACTCATATCCGCTATTTGAGAGCCGTGGATCTCTCGGTATGAGAGCCATGCCCGCGAAATAGACGGGTGGGAGCAAACTCCCCAAATTTATGACCTACCATATCTTCGGTCACATAAACCGGCACATGCCTTCTGCCATCATGGATGGCAATAGTATGACCTACCATTTGTGGAAATATAGTAGAACGACGAGACCAGGATTTAATAACTTTTTTATCTCCTGATTCATTCATTTGTTCAATGCGAGAAAGTAATTTTTCATCGCAGTAAGGTCCTTTTTTCAATGATCTGCTCATGCAGTGCTTTCCTCCCTTCAGTAATCATTAATCATTCTGAAGCTTTTATAAAAGCGGTTTATCTTAGTTACTTTTTGCCGCGCCGTTTGATAATCAAGCGTTCAGACGCTTTTTTCTTCTTGCGAGTCTTAGCGCCCAGTGCCGGTTTGCCCCAAGGCGTGACCGGATTGCGGCCCACAGGGCTGCGGCCTTCACCACCACCATGCGGGTGATCGCAAGGATTCATAACGACGCCGCGGTTTCCTGGACGGATGCCCAGCCAGCGGCTGCGGCCGGCTTTACCGATGGTGATATTTTCTTGATCGATATTTCCAACCTGGCCAATAGTGGCACGGCAACGAACCAAAACCATTCTCATTTCACCGGAAGGCAAACGCAAAGTAGCATATTTACCTTCTTTGGCCATCAGTTGTACAGATGATCCGGCAGAGCGGGCTAATTGGCCGCCTGTACCAGGGGAAAGCTCAACATTATGAACAACGGTACCCACGGGAATGGAATAGAACGGCATAGCATTACCCACTTTGATATCGGCTTTTTCGCCGGAAATCAAAACATCCCCGACTTGCACGCCATAAGGAGCCAGGATATAAGCTTTGGCGCCATCGGCATAATTTAAAAGGGCGATATTTGCTGTTCTGTTGGGATCATATTCGATACTTGCAACTTTGGCCGGTATATCATCTTTAGTTCTTTTAAAGTCGATAACACGATACATCTGTTTATGTCCGCCACCCTGATGTCTGGTGGTCAGACGACCTTGGTTATTACGACCACCGCGTTTTTTCAGCGGTTGCAAAAGAGATTTCTCCGGTACAGAGGTGGTAATTTCCTCAAAGGTGGAAACGGTCATGCCTCTGCGTCCGGGAGAAGTCGGTCGATATTTTTTAATACCCATTTAATATTCCTCCTTCTACCACGCTTATTGCATGCCTTCAAAAATCTGAATTTTATCGCCGGCTTTCAATGTAACGATGGCTCTTTTGGTATCGGGACGGTTACCTTGAAAGCGGCCCATCCTTTTTAGTTTGCCTCTTTGATTTCTGGTTGTAACTTCTGTGACGGAAACATTGAATAATTTTTCTACGGCATGTTTGATCTCGATTTTATTCGCATCTCTATTGACAATGAAAGCATATTTGTTTTCTTCCATCAGCATCATCGATTTTTCAGAAACCATGGGTTTTACTAATACATCATGCGGATCACGCATTAGCTAAGCACCTCCTCAAGAGTTGCTAAAGCACTTTTCGTCAAAACCAGTTTATCATGCAAGAGGATAATGTAGGTATTGAGCGAAGTCGGGGTTGCCGCCATCACACCAGCCAGATTTCTGGCAGACAACATAGCATTGATATTGTCTTTATCCAGGACCAGCAAAGAATTCTGGGCAGAAACCGCCTCTAACACTTTAGCCATTTCTTTTGTTTTTGGGGCTGCAAAATTCAGATCGTCAAAAACGATGATATCCCCATCTTGCGCCTTTGCGGAAAGGGCGGATAAGAGAGCCAATCTCCGCATCTTTTTAGGCATAGCGATTTTATAGGAGCGGGGTTGCGGGCCGAAGGCCACGCCGCCGCCACGCCAAACAGGATTACGGCTGGAGCCCACTCTGGCACGACCAGTGCCTTTTTGCCGCCAAGGTTTTTTACCGCCGCCGGAGACTAAGCCTCTGGTTTTCGTAGAATGAGTTCCACGACGTTGAGCGGCCAGATAAACAAGCACGGCCTGATGCATCAAACCGGTATTGATACCAACACCAAATATTGCATCATTGAGTTCGATTTCCCCAACAGAAGTACCCTCTCTGTTGTATACAGTTACATTCGTCATATTTGCCCTCCTTTCCCAATTATACAGACTTAACAGCGCTGCGGATAAGGAGCATTCCTTTAGAAGGGCCAGGAACCGCGCCTTTGACAAGCAACAAGTTACGTTCTGGATCTATTTTGACTATTTCCAAATTTTGGATGGAAACTCTTTCGCCTCCCATACGGCCGGGAGAAAGTTTGCCCTTGAATACGCGGGCAGGGCCTTTGGCTCCGGCGGAAGCAGGACGACGATGGTTTTTAGAACCATGGGACATGGGTCCGCGTCTGTGATTCCATCTTTTGATAGTACCTGCGAAACCTTTACCTTTGGATGTACCAGTTATATCAACTTTTTCACCTTCGGCAAAGATATCCACTTTTATTTCCTGACCCAATTGATAATCGGCAATATTATCAACTTCTATCTCTTTCAGATAACGGCAGGGAGAAATGCCAGCTTTTTTCGCATGGCCTGCTTCCGGTTTATTTACATTAACAGCTTTTTTTGTTTCATAGCCTATTTGAACGGCTTCATAACCTTCGTTATCAGTGGTTTTAATCTGAGCCACTACACAAGGTCCGGCGGCAATGACAGTGACCGGAATAAATTTGCCTTCCGGACTAAAAACTTGTGTCATGCCAATTTTTTTGCCGAGTAACTCTTTCGGCATATGTCGCACCTCCGTTTCATTTTCGCTCCCACTGCCAAAAAGCGGTCAGAGCTTATGGGGTAAAGCACACGTTTCCGGGTGTGCCATATTTTAAAAAACATAGGAAAATATAGAAAACAAACGTCTACAGCTTGATTTCGATATCCACTCCGGCCGGCAAATCCATGCGGATCAGAGAATCCATTGTTTTAGGGGTGGGATCGATTATATCAATGAGCCGCTTGTGAGTTCTCATTTCAAATTGTTCCCGAGAGTCTTTGTTCACATGGGGTGAACGCAGGATAGTATAAATATTTTTTTCTGTAGGCAGCGGAATCGGTCCGGAAACGGAAGCACCCGATCTATTTGCGGTTTCCACTATTTTAGCTGCCGATTGATCTAAAAGTTTGTGATCATAAGATTTAAGTCTGATGCGTATTTTTTGTTTACCCACTTTTCTTACCTCCTTTTCGCCCGTATAGTTTACGAACATTCTCCACGGAAAAACCTACTGTTAGCTCCCAGTAGCAACCTCCCGCTTCATCGCAGTCCATTTTATATAGTCGCTATACATGGGCAATTGCCCATGTATAGCGATGTGCCACAAATTTTAGTCGGCAACAGCGGTAACAACACCGGCGCCAACGGTTCTGC
>CAYRML010000097.1:0-4374 GCA_964425485.1 uncultured Peptococcaceae bacterium
GTTAGTTGGATACCATATAATTCATCATAATAAGCTTTAACTTCTTTGGTCAGATCAATGTCGGCAAACAAATCAGGATAAACGGTCTTAGCTATCCATAGCAAAGTGATGGGCGTATCCACACCTGGGGTATAGCTGCGGTACATGCCAAGAGGCATCTTGTAGACTTGCTTGTTTTTAACAGCCGGCACGGAACTCCAGTTATAATTACCGATAGTATTATTGTAGAGGTCTTGCGGCTGGGCGGAGTTAAAGTTGGTAATAAAAATTATATCGGGAGCCCATTTATATATCTGCTCCATATTGACCGTGGCATTGGCATTGTCGGCTTCAATTTCTTGGGAAGCATTGCGGGCTCCTACGGCTTCAGCCCAGAATTGGCCGAAGAAATTCTTGCCGGAGGTGACGATACGGGAATCATCATATTGGAAGAGGAAAAAAACATCTTTTTTATCTTCTTCAGCCATAGCTGCTACTCTTTCCTGGATCATATCATAAACCTCTTGGCTGTATTGAGAGACTGCTTGCGACTTATCGCTGGCAGGGAAAATTTCACTCAGCAAAGCTATCCATTGATTATAGGTTTCCAAAATATCATAGCCCCAGTTGGTGGTAGAAACGGCTACGGCATTCAAACCTGCATTTCTGATAGTTTCTCCCAGCGGCTCATTTGATCCGCTGTAAAACACCACATCGGGGTTCAGTTTGATAAGTTCCTCAATATTGACATTCATGCCATCCATAAAACCTGTTTCGGCATTCAGAACTTCTGGATATATCTGGCCCAGCATACCGGTTTTAGCTGCACTCATGCTGGTAGGATGGATGCCAACGATTTTATCAGCAGAGCCTAAAAAAACGGAAAGCACAGAGGGCAATGGATAGATATCGGTACATACTATGCGCTGGATATCGCTTGGCAATTCCACCACATTACCATTATGGTCGGTGATAGTGATGGTATCGCCCGCGGCAGGATTATTGTTATTATTGTCGCTGCAACCGGCCAACAAAGCCATGGCAAATACTGCGCATAACAAGATGGCCAAAATACGTTTTTTCATCATCATCTCTCCTTTTTATAAACTGTTTTCTTGCCAACCGGCAAAACTTTGTCCTATCAAAACGGGTATATCTTTTCTATAGATTCTGCCGGAATAGGCTTCATGAGCTAAAGGAATAAATGTAGTTTTTTCCGTACAAATACGCCGATATATGGGGTCTGCCACGACCAGAGCAGCATCTGCCAAAGCCGCCCTTAGATCCTCCTCTTCCGGCAGAATCTGATCCGCATCACTAAGCAATTGCGGCTGGGTTTCCAAGGGGCAAAGTACCCGGGTATCAAAATTGCGCTCCGTGGCCAAAGCATAAGCCAAAGAGGAGGAGGTCACATTCTCGCCAATGATATAAAGTCCCTTTTTCTGCCCCTGAGGACGATTGGCATAGGCCACTCTGTTTGCCCCATCGGCTGCCACTGCTTTCAGGTCGGCACATATCTGATCCGTCAGCTTCTGGCCAATAGGCACACCCACCACATAAGGGGTAGCAAAAAGCCTTTGCAAAACTTCTGCCACAGCCAGCCCGGCATAAGATACTACCAAATTGACATCGGCTCTACCGGCCTGCACCAGATCATCATAGCCGCTGCCCATAGCCCAGCAGCTGACTACCTCATATCCGCTGTCCTGCAACAGCCGGCGCATGGCTTCTACACTGCCATTAACGGAAAAATCCAGCGGGGTCGCCCCGAGAATATTGAGGGAAGGCTTTGATTTGTTGTTTTTCTCCACATCACGAAGGCATAATCTCTCGGCAAAAGCGGCCCAAGCCATAGAAGCACCAGCCAGGTAAGAGTGCATACTATTGGTCGGGAAACCAAAAGTGGGGATATTGGTTTTTTGTTCAATGATATTGGCAATAGCCTTAAAATCCGTACCCATCATCAGCGGTATAGGCGTGCCGGCAATAGCGATAAAACGCGGCGATAAATCTGTGGCCGCAGCAACAATATCATTAATCAGTTTATTGTCGTCACCCATGATGGCCTCCATTTCCGAAACAGCGGAAATATAGACCATACTGTCCATATCATACCAGCGAGGTTCATCATGAGTATGATAAGTAGAATTACAGCCTGATGCATCATGCATGACCGTCATGCCGCCCAACTCGAACAAAGCAGAACAAACCCCTGATACATCAGCCGTATAGGTGGATAATACACTTGCTATCTGTTTCATACGCAGCAACACCCCAATCCTTTGATTTGGATCAATTCCCGGGCATTTTTTGCTTCTTTTTGGGCGTCTATTAACAAATCGCATAAACGGCAAATACCATCAAAGCCATACATGCCGCCGCCTTCAACAATATTGACAAAATAATTTGTGCCGGTGAAATAGGCCGCTTTCTGGCCAATAGCTAAAAATTCACCTTCCGCTTGAGAAGCCATAAAGCGCATCTTGGCATTAACCGTGGCAAAAATCTTTAATTCCGGCGACTGTTCCTTAAGCCAAATAAAATCATTTTCTTCTTCTTGCGTAAAATCATCGGCATAAATGGATTGTACATTAAATCCATGCTGCAAGAGCAGCTTGGCCAAACCTAAAGGACGCGGCGTGGCCGTATAGTCTATGGCTATTGGCATATCCCCAATAACTGCCTTTGCCTCCGCCAATTTTCTTTCGGCGGCCTGCTTTAAAACCTCTGTATCGGGCATAGGCACGGCCAAAGTCTGCGCCAATAAATACAAATTCTTTTCTATTTCCTCATAGCCATAGCAAAGCGGCAGATAAAGATGCTGCTGGCCTAACCTTTTTTGCAATTCTTCACCGCCTGCTTTGGCTACAGGCAGATAGCTGATATTGATGAAACTTTCCGCCATGGCCAGATACTGGTCATAATTTTGGCATAAAGTGATATCCCGCAGCTCCAGGCCATTATCTTCTATCATGCGCACCAGCTCGCTGGAAACATCGGTGGAGATATTATTGCCGATGATATTGAGGCAAGTCTTTTTCAGCGGCAAAGGACGCCACAAAGAATATAGCTGCCTCCGCATGATCTGATCGGGAGTCAAACCGCTCTTACGCATAATAGGAATCATATAACAATCAGTAAAATCAATATCGGGGAATTTCTGACGCAGCGTGCGATAAACCAAGTCCAAATCACAGGCAATAAAATGATGGACACAACTGGTATAAACCAGCACCGCGCGCGGCTTGTTTTTGATTTTGCCCAGAATATCCGTCACGCCATCAATAATTAAATCCTCCATATCGCCGCCCAGTACATTGTCTTCAAGCACGGCAATGGTGGAAAAACGATCCAAGGCATCCATTTCCGCCGCCGTCAGCACCACACCGCGCAGACAGCCTTGCGCGCAGACGAAAATTTGATGCGATTCCGGTATCAGCATACCAACATGCACTATATTCCAGGTGCCGCGAGCCGGCGCGCCATATTCCAAACCGGCTACAAAAGGCGAGAGAGAAGTTGCATCCTTGATTAAAACCATAGCACCCTGACTATCTTTAAGCATGAGAATCATCCTTTCCGCAGGCAGCTAAAACATTATGAGCCAATTCCCGGTATTGATCAGCCATCTCGCTTTTGGGGAAGGCTTCCAGCACAGTTTTATGCAGCTCATCCGCCTCCTGCACCAAAGGGCTGAAATCAAGCTGGCCAACTACCGGGGCATGAATATCATCAGCCAGTTCAGCCACTTTAGCCTGCTCATTCTTGACATTGCGCTTATTGAGAATCAATCCGCCCAGGCCGGCATAACCCCTATCTTTAAAGGATTCCACAGCCATGGCAATATTGGCCGCGGCATGCAGAGCCATATTTTCACCGGAAGTAACAATGAAAACTTTATCAGCATAACCGCTGCGCATAGGCATAGAAAAGCCACCGCAGACCACATCGCCTAATACATCATACATCACTATATCCGGCTGGAACTTTTCATAAGCGCCTAATTTTTCCAGCTGTTCCAAGGCCGCTATGATGCCACGTCCAGCACAGCCCAAGCCTGGTGTCGGCCCACCAGCCTCTACGCAAATCACGCCGGCATAACCAATCGTTACTATTTCATCAAGGCTTATATCTTTTCTGCCCGAACGCATCAAATCAAGCACCGTGTTCATGGGTTTGCCCCCATGCAGATTGATGGTAGAATCGGCTTTGGGGTCACAACCGATTTGCATAACTGTCAGTCCCACCTCACTAAAAGCCACTGCCATATTGGCCACCGTAGTTGATTTACCGATACCGCCTTTGCCATAAACAGCTATTTTTATCATCTTTTTCACCTCTCCTGATAATCGCCTCGCTCTGTTACCAACTGATATCCGATTTCTGCCATATGTT
>CAYRML010000098.1:0-4320 GCA_964425485.1 uncultured Peptococcaceae bacterium
ATACAGCACCGTTCTGACAGTTGAAGGTATTGGTAGTCCCACCAACCTTCATCCCATCCAACAGGCTTGGATCACCTATGGTGGTGTCCAATGCGGTTTCTGCAGCCCTGGCTTCATTGTTTCAACTTATGCACTTTTGCAGGAAAATCCCAATCCTACCAGGGATGAAGTACGTAAATGGTTTACCAAACATCGTAACGCTTGCCGTTGCTGTGGTTGGAAACCTCTCGTTGACGCTACTATGGCTGCTGCTAAAGTTATGCGTGGCGAGGCTACTATGGAAGATATCATTTACAAAGCTCCTGCGGACGGCAAAATCTACGGTACTGCTGTTCCTAGACCGGCCGCTTTGGCTAAAGTTACCGGTTTATGCGATTACGGCGATGATATTGGTAGAAAAATGCCTTCCGGCACTTTACATCTGGCCGTTGTCCAACCTGGTTGCAACCATGCCAGAATCAAAGGTATTGATTCCGCTGAAGCTGAAGCAATGCCCGGCGTGGTAAAAGTCATTACTGCTAAAGACATCAAAGGCACAAACAGGATCTTGTTCCCTGTTCCTTGGCCTCGTTCCAAAGCCGATGGTTTCGAACGTGAAATCATTTGCTCCGACAAAGTATACAGATTCGGTGATGTTGTTGCCGTAGTCGCAGCCCACACTCCGGAACAAGCCCGTGCTGCTGCTGCTAAAGTAAAATTGGATCTGGAGCCATTGCCGGAATATATGACTTATCTGGATGCAGTTGCTCCTGGCGCTATGGAAATCCATGAAGGTATTCCTAATGACTATTTGCATATGCCTCTCTTCAAAGGTGATGATACCCGTGATGTTTTAGCTGAATCTAAGCATGTGGTAGAAGGTAGCTTCTTCAGCACCAGCCAGCCGCATATGGTTATTGAACCCGAAAGCGCTCAGGCTTATATCGATGAAGATGGCAAAGTCTGCATCCAATGCAAAACTTTGTTCGTGCTTTTGCCGATCGTTTGCCTCTGCCCCGGCCTCGGTATCCCCGATGGCAATGTCAGGGTTATTGAAAATCCCACCGGCGCCAGCTTCGGTAGCGCTCTGACCCCGTCCCTTTCCGCTATAGTTGCCGCCTGCACCTTGGATCTTGGCGTGCCTGTTTCCCTGACCCTCAGCTATCCCGAACACAATGCCTTCAGTGGTAAACGTGCTGCCCACTACTCCAATGCCAGACTCGGCTGCGATGAAAACGGCAAGATTACCGGTTTCGAATATGACTTCGTTTATGACCATGGTGCCTATTCTGAAATGGCTGACTGCCTTGCTACTAAAGCTCTGCGCTTTGCCGGTTTCAGCTATAATATCCCCAATATCAGGGCTTTGTGCCGTGTTGGTTTCTCCAACCAAACTTATGCTACAGCCTATCGTTCTTATGGTAACAGCCAGGCTTATGTTATGTCCGAAGCCATTGTTGATATGCTGGCCGAAAAAGCAGGTATTGATCCCTTTGAATTCAGATATATCAACTTGGCCAGAGAGGGCGATCTGAATACAGTCGGCTATCCTTTCAAGGAATATCCTTTTGAAGAAATGATGGATAGACTTCGTCCTTACTATGAAGAAGCTAAAGCCAAAGCCGCTGCTGAAAGCACTGATGCAGTAAAACGCGGTGTTGGTATCGCCATCGGTGGTTATAATGTTACAGGCGGCCCTGCCGACCATTCCGAAGTTGATTTGGAATTGAATCCTGATAACACTATCACCAACTATAATACCTGGGAAGATCAAGGCCAAGGTTCCGACGTCGGTAGTTTGGTATTGACCCATGAAGCTTTGAGACCTTTGAACATTTCTTATGAACAAATCAAATTGGTGCAAGCAGACACCAAAACTTGCCCGCTGACAGGCGCGGCCGGTGCTAACCGTTCCCACTATATGGCCGGTAAAGCTACTATCGATGCAGCAAATCAATTGATGGATGCCATGCGTAAACCTGATGGAACCTATCGCACCTATGATGAAATGGTTGCCGAAGGTATCCCCACCAGATATCGTGGTGTCTATGATACTTCTGCTATTACTTTTGACCTTGACCCCAATACCGGTCATGGCGATCCTACTCCGGAATTCAACTATGCTATGTTCTTAGCTGAAGTCGAAGTCGAAGTTGCCACCGGCAAAACCAAAGTTGTTGGTCTGAGAATGCTTTATGATATCGGTGCCATTGGCAGTTTGCAAGCTGTTGAAGGCCAAGCATATGGTTCTTTGACCCACTCCATAGGCTTTGCTTTGAAAGAAAATTATATCGACAAAAAAGAATATGGTCACATCACCAAATGCGGCTTTATGTATGCTGATGAAATCACAGATAATCTTCAATTGGATCATATCGAAACCAAAAGAAAAACTGCGCCTTTCAACTCCGTAGGTTGCTGCGAAGGTTTCCAATCCGCTGGCCATGCTGCCGTGATCAATGCTATCAATAATGCGGTCGGCGTAAGGATTTATGAATATCCTGCCACCCCGGATAAAGTTAAAGCAGCTATGGAAGCTAAAGCTCAGGGCAAAGAATTGAAACCTGATAAATACTTCCTTGGTTCCGATCTCTTTGAAGTTCTTGAAGATGTTCTGGAAAATCCTGTGGAAGCTGCCGGCCCGACCATGGCCCTGTAATCGGATTTCCTAAGATTATTTCAGTGAATTTAATTTGCTGAATTTGGTAAACTAAATAATATGATTTTAGCAGCGGTGCTGCAGTCTTTTGTGGCTGCAGCACTGTCTGCTACAAAGAGAGGTTTATCCTATGCAAGATAAAGATGCAAAAGTAATAGAAAACCTTACTTCTGCGCCACTTTCCGGCAGAATTTTATCCAAGGGTATGGACAAACATGTGGAAAATTGCTTCAGTGGTGATGACCCGCCTTGCCGTTCTCAATGCCCCTTAAATTTGGATATTGTGTCTTTCAATAATAAACTTCAGAAAAAGAATTTCAGTGGGGCCTATACTATATATAGGGATCATGTGATCTTTCCGGAAATTGTTTGTTATCTTTGTGATCATCCCTGCCAATCGACTTGTGTTCGCAAAGATGTGGATAGCGCTATTGATATGAAAAAACTGGAAAGAGCGGCTATAGATTTTACCCGCTCTACTGATCCTATTAAATTTAATATACCAAAAAAAGATGAACATGTTGCTATTGTTGGCGCGGGACTTTGCGGTTTGACTTGTACTTCTAAACTGTCTTCCCATGGATATGATGTAACCGTTTTTGAGAAGAGCGATAGAATAGGGGGACGTTTATGGGATTTGATGCCTTCTGATATTTTTTTGGCAGAGATAGAAAATCAGATGAAATATCTGACTTATAATCTGAAATTGAATACAGAAATCAAAGACCTGGAGGAGCTTAAAGATTTTGATGCCGTTTTGATTGCAACAGGCAAAAATGGTGAGGATTTTGGATTGCTGGAGGGGCTTAACAGGGAATCTTTTGGCAGCACCAAAGATGGTTTCTTTGTGGCTGGCTCGATTCTTGGCAGTAGTCCTCTGCAATCGATCGAAAATGGTATACGTGCTTCTTTACTTATAGAATCTTATTTAAAGATCCACCGTATGCATGAGATGGAAGGCATTAATGTGGCTAAGCCGTCACGCTTAAAAATGAATATAGATAAGATACAACCTGTACCAGCAGTTGAATCTGATAGATATACAAAGGAAGAGGCTGTTGCAGAAGCCAACAGATGTTTAAAATGCGATTGTCGCGAATGTCAGACAACCTGTGATCTTATGCAATATTATAAATTGTTGCCTAAGAGAATAGTCAGTGATGTGCGCGTTTCTTTTAATCCGATTGAAGGCTTGATGAAAAGATGTGCCACACGCATGCTAAGCTCTTGTTCGGATTGTGGGGCCTGCAACAATACTTGTCCTATGAATATAGATATGGGCGAGTTTTTGATCAATGCCCGCCGTATTATGCACAGGGAAGGCAACTTGCCTCTGGCCTTTCATGATTATTGGATCAGGGACATGTATCATGCCCAAAGTGATAAATCTTATATAGCCAAGAATGCTCCCGGCTCAGAAAAAAGTCAATATATGTTTTTTCCTGGCTGTCAATTGGGCGCTTCCGACCCGGATTATGTCAAGGAGGCTTATGCCTATTTGCGGGATAATCTGCCTGATGCCGGTCTTATATTGGGTTGCTGTGGCGCCCCTGCAGAATGGGCGGGGGATGAGGCTTTGATGAAAGAAATGACCGATGGCATTCGCAGCAAATGGCAGGAAATGGGTAAGCCGCAAGGTGTTTTTGCTTGCCCGACCTGCGAAAAAATGTTCAGGAAATATT
>CAYRML010000099.1:0-4216 GCA_964425485.1 uncultured Peptococcaceae bacterium
AATTGGGACGGAATTACCAAAACAGTTACCTGCCGAGCAGGTTCCACAACTGTTATTTTGCCGCTTAATGGCTCTACGGCTGCCGTAAATGGCAAAACAGTAACTTTATCGTGCTCCCCTATGGCTGTGGACGGACGCATATTGGTGCCGACCCGTTTTATCTCCGAAGCCTTCGGCTGCCGGGTCAATTGGGACAATAACCTGAAAAAAGTAGATATTTACAGATAAAATAACACCTAATTATCAAGCAAGAGGTGAAAATATGGTTAATGAGGACAATTTTTGGGATAAAGACCGCAGCAAATATCATGCATATGAAGATAAAAAAGGGAATTTTAATGATTTTTCAGAGGAGCCTATAATAAAAAAAACAGAACCGGCAGACGATATGCCATCGTCTGCCGCTGATATGCAGGAAGCGGATAAACCTCTTAATCAACAAGAGGAATTAGGCTTGATGGAAGATGTTTTCAACCAGGAGGAAGAGGAAGCGCTTTATGCTCAGGAACTGGAGGCTGAGGAATATGCCTTGCAGGAGCAGGCTTTGCGCAATGAAGAGTTGGAAACAACCCATGGTGATTTACAGGGGTTTATGACTGATAATGATGTGCCGGAGCAGTTTGCGGATAAAACTGTAAAAAACCAGGGCTTCGGTCCACGCCGTCCACGCCGTCCACGCGGCCTTTCCCCCGCGCGCAAACTTTGTTTTTCCATGCTGGTTCTCTTTATAGTTGCCTGGTGTTTTTATGTCGGATTCAGTTATGGCAGCGAGGTGTCCGCTGATAACTGGCAGGGCTATAGTATAACAAAAGAAAACCTGGAGGTTGGAGACCTGAAGGATCTGGGTCAATCCGGTATTATGACCATATTAATGGTAGGCTGTGACAAAAGGGAAGATGATTCCGGCCGTACGGATACCATTATGCTGGCTTTCCTTGATCTGGATCATGACAATGCCAAAATATTATCTATTCCGCGGGATACTTATGTATCTATTCCTACCACCGGCGGCAAGACCAAAATTAATCATGCTTATGCTTATGGCGGTATCCCTTTGACAGAAAGCACTATTGAGAAATTTTTGGGTATAAAAATAGACCACTATATAGAGATAGATTTTGCAGGTTTCGCAGATGTGGTCGATGCTTTGGGTGGTATCACCATTGATGTTGAAATGCGCATGTATACCCCATGGGAAGGTATTGATTTGGAGCCGGGATCGCAGCTTTTGGATGGCCAGGATGCCCTGGCTTATGTACGCTATCGGGAAAAAACCGAAGGTGATATCGGGCGTGTGGATCGCCAACAAAAATTTATTGGCGTCCTGGCCGACGAGATGTTCTCTTCTTCTAATGTGCTGAAGCTGCCAAAAGTCATTGATGTGGCTATGGAAAACGTAGAAACAGATCTGCGTGCCACCCAGGCTCTGTCTTTGGCTAATTTTTTCCGCAAAATCGGTGTTTCTAATATAGAATTATTTAAATTGCCCGGTACAGCTGATATGATAGGCGGAGTGAGCTATTGGATTGTTGATGACAGCACCTTGTCCGAAGTTGTGGATTATGTTACCGATGCTGATGATGCTGCCGGCAATGATACACAAACACAGTCTCAGACATAAAATCTCATGTAGTGAAAGCCAAGAGAGGCAAAAGGAGATTTTTGTATGGTAAAAATATTGGGCGCCAGGGTTGACGACGTTGATATGCTGCAAACGCTGTGCCTGGTGCAAAAATATATTGATCAGTTTAGCAAAAATGGTAACAGCCATTATATTGTGACTTTAAATGCGGAGATTATCTATAAAGCACAGGAAGACCCGGAACTGTTGCAAATAATCAATACCGCCGATTTGGTAACACCGGATGGCAGTGGGGTGCTATGGGCAGCCAGGCAGTTATCGGAACCGCTCAAGGAAAGAGTTACCGGTATCGATCTGATGGTACAGGTTTGCCAGCAGGCCCATCATGCCGGCTGGCGGCTCTATCTTTTTGGCAGCGCTCCAGGAGTGGCAGATCTGGCGGCCGATAATATCCGGGAGCAATTTGCTGATATCAATATAGTCGGTACCCGTAACGGCTATTTTTCCCCGACAGAAGAGAACTATATAATAGAAGATATCAGCGAGCAGAAGCCGGATGTATTATTCGTGGCTTTAGGGGCTCCCAAACAGGAGAAATGGATAAACAGCCATCGCCATGATCTGAAGGCGGCTGTCATCATCGGTGTGGGTGGCAGTTTTGATGTTTTGGCCGGCAATGTCAAAAGGGCGCCGGTCTTATGGCAAAAGATGAGGCTGGAATGGCTATGGCGTTTGCTCAGTGATCCGCGCCGACTCAAGCGGATGATGGTTTTGCCTAAATTTATGCTCCTGGTTAAAAAAAGCAAAAGGCAAAGAGAAAAGAATCAAGAAGAAATCGCCAACAAAAGAGGCAAAAAGCCGTTTTAAATTGATGATAACATGAAGACTAAACGAAAAGAGAATGAAAGCCCAATGATGGTAAGCCAAAATTTTCTTACATGCGCAAGAAATGAAAAATTATATAGGTAACACTAATAGGAGATATGTTTTTAACATAACTCCTCTTTCTTTGGCCATATATACCAAAAGACGGGTTTTTGGACAATAAAAATTTTATAAAGGCTTCCTAGCAGATAAAAAGGGTATGTATGATTTTTGCGTGAAAAAAGTGAACTTTTTATTGAGAAATGTGCAAGAAATGAGAAGAGATCGTTGTAATAATAATATAGGTAGATTATATTGTTGGCGATATGTATAGACCAAAAAGTATAACACCTGCAACAATGTTATAAGTTTCTAAAGGAGGCTAGCCTTTAGACATTAAAAAATTTTTTTAAGGAGGAAACCCGTATGAAAAAACTGTTAGTAGTAGTACTGGCAGCAGCAGTCATCTTTGGTTTCGCATCGACTGCTTCCGCGGACGTTTCGGAAATGGGCAAGTTGCCAAACGTGACCAGAATCGACAGCGTCTTCCCGGATGCAAAGAATGAAACCCAACAAGTTAAAGATGACACTGCTAAAATGTACGCACTGGGCGTATTCGAAGGTTTGCCAAACGGCACTTTCGCATACGACAACACCATGACTCGTGCTGAATTGGCCAAAACAGTTACATATCTGTCCGATTCCGTAGCGAGCGCTAATGCTTTGCAAACCAGCAAAAGCAGTTACCCTGATGTAAAAACCGCTGTTTGGTATACCGGCTGGGTCAACAATGTGACCACTTCCGGCCAAATGATCGGTTATCCCAATGGCAACTTTGGTCCTAATGACAAAGTTACCGTGGCTGAATTGGTAACTGCCACCATGAGAACATTGGGTTACAATGACAAATTAGCAGGTAATTGGCCTTATGACTATATGGCACAAGCCGCTAAATTGGGCCTGACCAAAAACATCAATACCAATGACGTAAAACGCATTGCAGATCGTCGTGATTTGGTTCAGATCTGCGCCAATGTTTTATCTCAATCTATGGTTGCTTGGGATGCAGAATACAACCGTTTCATCCCTTATGCAGCAAGTGCTTACAGAGTTTTAGATGATGAAGCCGACTATCCGTTCTGGAGTGGTTGGACTAAAAGCATCACCTGGGATTTCACTAATCTTATGCAAATGGCACCCATGGATCTGTTGGAATATGCCTTTAACGGCCGCGTAATGCCGGCAGTTACCTTCAACGATGATCCGTTCAGCGCTGATGATGCCCTTGATGCTTGGTATCTTGAAAATTATAAAGCTGGCGAAATCGCTCTTTGCGCTTGGTATTTAGACGATGAAGATGAATATGACTATATGGATGACACCGTATTGGCTCCTCAATACTTCATCTCCGACAATTACACCGTATTCGATTTGGCTCATATGCAAGCAGACCTCATCTACACAGCTGACGGCCGCGGCATGAATGCTTCCGGCGACGTCGTCTATGTAGACGTAACTTCTTCCTATGCCATGACCGATGATATAGTTGTCAGCGACTATTTGGATTGGGATCTGACCATCGACGGTAAAGTCACAAGATTGACCAATGATTTCTGGGATAATCTTTGGGGCCCCGTTGAAGACTTATTGGAAGACGATGATTTGGCCTATGCCAAAGTCTTCTACAATGACAAAGGCAGAGTTTACTGTGTAACCGACCTGCAAGCTTGGTATCCCGGAACTCAAGGCGTTTATGACGCTTGGAGCGCC
>CAYRML010000100.1:0-4172 GCA_964425485.1 uncultured Peptococcaceae bacterium
TATATTTTGGTTTAAGGTTATATTTATTTGTTAATTTATAATATATTATTATACATAAAAAAGCGGCCAACTACAAGGATGGATGAACTTTTAAGAGCGGAATCTAGTCTGTATTGGAAAAATATGATATAATTAAATGATATAAATTATCAAAATAGATTATAATAGATTATAGAGGTAAAAACCATGAAAAAGGAGCAGCTTTTGCATATATTGCAGCAGGTGGCGGCAGGGAATGTACAGCCGCAGCAAGCTCTGAGCCAAATGCCTGCTTTCTATGGGGATGAGCTGGGCTATGCCCATTTGGATTATGAGCGGGAGGTGCGGCGCGGATTTCCAGAGGTGGTTTATGCTGAAGGCAAGACCCCGCAGCAGATACTAGGCATAATGAAATCCCTGCATGCTAATTGTGAGGATAATATCCTTGCTACACGCTGTAATGAAGAAGTATGGTTGGCCATAGGCCGGCAATTGCCGGAGGCTGTTTATTATCCGCAGGCCAAACTGATTTGTATAGAACAGAAAAAACCGCAGGAAGAGGGCCATGTACTTGTGACCTGTGCCGGCACATCCGACCTGCCTGTTGCCGAAGAAGCTGCTCTCAGCGCCTATTTTATGGGCAACAAAGTGAGCCGCATGTATGATGTGGGGGTAGCCGGCATTCATCGTCTTTTACATAAGAGAGAGCAACTGGCAGAGGCAAAAGTCATTATTGTGGTTGCCGGTATGGAGGGCGCTTTGCCCAGTGTGGTCAGCGGTTTGGTCGATAAGCCGGTCATTGCCGTGCCCACAAGTGTCGGCTATGGCGCCAGCTTTGGCGGAGTGACGGCTTTATTGGCCATGCTCACCAGTTGCAGTCCCGGTATTTCTGTCGTTAATATTGATAATGGGTTCGGTGCCGCTTATACGGCTTCTTTAATTAATAAAATAAAAGCATGAGCTGTTTAATAACCAAGGAGAAAATTAATGTCTCAATGTGATTTACCTAATATTGATGCCCAAGCCTTAAATCAAATACAAAAAGACCGCTCTCCTCTGCGCCGGAAAGCAAAGAAGGCTTTGTATATTTGCGAAAAATATTCTTTGCCCTTGATTTTAGGTGTGGTTGTAGCCTTGATCTGGATAAATATCAGCCCCGCTTCCTATAATCAAGCGGTTTACGGTGAATATTTAGGCGGAAAAAACCTCCATTATGTCATAAATGACATTTTCATGGTGTTTTTCTTTGGTATTGCTACAGTTGAGATTGTCAATGGATTTTTGCCCGGCGGCCAGCTAAACCCCATCAAAAAGGCAGTCAATCCTGTTTTAGCAACTTTAGGTGGTGTAGCAGGACCGGCATTGCTCTATCTTGGGCTGAATGCCGTTATCGGTTCCCCGGATTATGTTAATGGTTGGGGCATTGTCACGGCTACGGATATTGCTCTTTCCTGGATGGTAGCTAGGATTATATTCGGCGAGAGGCATCCTATAATTTGCTTCTTGCTGCTACTGGCCGTTTTGGATGATGCTTTAGGCTTAGCTATCATTGCCATCTTTTATCCCGATCCGGCCAATCCTGTGCAGCCAATTTTCTTGTTATTGGTGCTGGCGGGCATGCTGATAGCCTTGATATTGCGCAAAAAGGATGTCCGGCCTTATTGGCTGTATCTAATCCTGGGGGGTATACCGTCTTGGATCGGGCTCAGTCTGGCACATCTGCATCCGGCCCTGGCGCTGGTCTTTATTATTCCCTTTTTGCCGCATAATGTCAGCAAAAAAAAGGACAGGCCCGGTATAAGTTACAGCCCTTTGATCCGTTTCCCCATACATTTCAACCATTTTATAGTTTTTGGCCTTTTTTTCTTTGCTATTACCAATGCCGGTGTGCCTTTTTCCGCTATTGGCATACCGACATTGCTAGTTTTTGTCGCCTTGCTTTTGGGCAAATGTTTGGGCATTTTCGGGATGTCCACTCTGGCCAATACTATAGGTTTTCCCTTCCCGGACGGGGTGACAAAAAAAGAAATATTTTTAGTCGGCATCGTAGCCGGCATGGGCCTAACCGTGGCCTTATTCATCGCAGCAGCGGCCTTTGTCGAGCCTACCATCCAAAGCTCAGCCAAGATGGGGGCGCTTTTCAGCAGTGCTGCTTTTGTCATAGCTTTTATTGCCGCTAAGGCTATGAATATCCGAAAAATAGATTAAATGAAACGGGGAAGAGATTTTATTGGCAACGATGCAGTATTGAGGTATAATTAAAAAAGGATGACCAAAGGAAAAGGAGGAAGAAATGGCTATAGCGGATTGGGTGCTTCTGGCCGGGTCTTTATTGAGCATTTTCATTGGCTGGAATAGCGGCACCATCAGAATCTTAGCAGGTTTAGGTTCTTTGATTTTAGGCTGGCAGGCTGCGCGAGCTTTTGCCTATTATCTGGCCTCCTGGTTTAGCCAATTGGTCGGCGGAGCCAGCTTGGCTACCAGCGAGGGCGGCGTCTGGAATTCTATCTATCTGTTTTTGGATGGATCGAGCATTTTGGACAAGGTTTTTTATGTTATTGCCTTTATTATTATCTTTGTGCTGGTAGTTTTTATTATACGCCGTATTGCTTCCGCTTTATCTCACGCTCTGAAGAGTACTATCTTTGGGCTTTTTAACAGTGCTGTGGGTGCTTTTTTCGGCCTGTTCATCTTTGCCATTATCCTCAACATTATTTGTACTATGATATTGCCGTTTTTAGGCGATAGCGGGGTTTTTCTGGATCTTAAAGTATTCTTGAATTCTTCTCAGTACATTTTACCTTGGCTGTTGGCAATGACCGGTTATTTTATCAACAGCACTTCCTCTCTCATAGATTCCTTAGGTATTTTGAATTTTGAGAGCCTTGATGCCAAGCAAAATCTGCCGGTGGTCAACCCTATGCCCGATATAGAATATATGTCCGATTCCCATATGCTTGATATTTAATAGGCAAGAGGATAGTTTTATGATATCATTAAATGAATCAATAGCGAGCTTTTTACTGGCCCAAGGTGCAGATGAACTGGCCTTTGCTGATCTTGTGGCAGCGCAGGCTTATCTTCATGAGGAATATGGAGATAAATGGCAGGCTTATCCTCGGGCGGTGGTGGTGGCCGTGCATTTCCCCACGGCCATTGTGCAGGAGCTTTTACATGGGCCCAGCCATACTTATTTGGCCTATTATGATATAGTCAATCATAAAATCAATGAATGCTGCTTGCTTTTGGCCAATTATTTAGCCAAGGCCGGTTATTCCGCTTATCCTATACCTGCCTCTCAGCGCATCAGTACGGACAAGCTGGCAGGCATTTTCAGCCATCGGTTGGCTGCTTATATGGGTGGTTTGGGCTGGATTGGCAAAAGTGGTAATATTATCACGCAGCAAAACGGGCCACGGCTGCGCTTGGGTACGGTTTTGACTGATGCGCCGCTTACCTGTGGACAGCCACAAGCCAATCTTTGTGCTGATTGCGACCTGTGCCAAAAAATTTGCCCGGCTGGGGCTATAAACGGCGGCCTGTGGCAAGAGGGTGATGCGATTTGCTCCCATGTCGATGCCTTGGCTTGTCACAATTATTTGATGGAAGTACGACAATCCTTTGGCAAAAGAGTTTGTGGCCTGTGTTTGGCGGCCTGTCCTTATGGGTATAAATAAAAATATCATATCGAATAATCGAATAAATGAGGAGGGGATGTATGGTGACTGCATTTATGCAAAAAGCCCAGGAAGTTTATCAATATATAAAACAATGGTTTTTTGATATTATGCAATATCCTTATGCCAAATGGATTATTATCGGCATCATAGCCTTGATTATTATCCTCATTATTGTGGCTTCTGCCCGCAAGAGGGTGAAGTCAAACCCCAAAGGCTCCTTTTTTATCGATATCAATACGGAGTCAACCGGTTCGGACAAAGTATCTCTGCCATCGGTATCCGGCATCGGCGCCGGTATGCCTCCGGATGCGCAAACAGTCGAGGACAAATCAACAGAAATGGATAATGATTTGCCTTTTTTGATTCAGCCCAGACCTTTTATCGAGCCGGAATTGCCTCTAAGCCCCAAAGCTGCTCTACCCATAGCTGCGGCAACTGAAGATTTGCCTAAAACGGAGAAGATAACTTTTGCCTCTTTATGCAAGAAGCTGCAATCTTATCATGATAATCTTT
>CAYRML010000101.1:0-3964 GCA_964425485.1 uncultured Peptococcaceae bacterium
GCATAAAGACGGCACCATTGCTAATGATCCGGGCGGTGCTCATATCCAACAAATCTGCAAAGAATTCTATCCAAAACCGTTTTCTCCAATTTAAAACATAAAGAGAATAATCATTAAATCATGGATATAGATATGCTTAATGATTTTGGAATCTGTTTGATGAAAAATTTTTAGGCACCTCTGGGAAAACTGCATAAAAAAAGAGCCTCTTAAATACCAATATAGGCATTTAAGAGGCTCTTTTTTGGTGGGCCCACCTGGGATCGAACCAGGGACCGACCGGTTATGAGCCGGTGGCTCTACCGCTGAGCTATAGGCCCGCAACGGAATATATTATACTAAATTTATTAATGGCGGTCAAGTGAATAATCAAAAAAGCAAAGCCAAGGCTTTGCTTTATTTCAGTCCAGATAATCCTTAAGCTTTTTACTGCGGCTGGGATGTCGCAATTTGCGCAAAGCTTTGGCTTCGATCTGACGTATCCTTTCACGAGTGACGCCAAAAACTTGCCCAACTTCTTCCAAGGTGCGGCTGCGTCCGTCATCCAAACCAAAACGCAATTGCAAAACCTTTTTTTCACGAGGGGTAAGTGTAGAGAGCACATCTTCCAGCTGCTCACGCAGAAGGAAGAAAGATGCAGCTTCAGCCGGAGCCAAAGCCTCCTCATCCTCGATAAAATCGCCCAGATGGCTGTCTTCCTCTTCACCTATTGGTGTTTCCAAAGATACGGGTTCTTGGGAAATTTTCAGAATATCGCGCACTTTTTCCACCGGGATTTCCATTTCTTTAGCGATTTCTTCCGGGCTGGGATCGCGCCCCAACTCTTGAATCAAGTGTCGTTGGATGCGGATCAATTTATTAATAGTTTCCACCATATGCACGGGGATGCGGATAGTACGGGCCTGGTCAGCTATGGCGCGTGTGATTGCTTGCCTTATCCACCAGGTGGCATAGGTACTGAATTTATATCCTTTATGATAATCGAATTTTTCTACGGCTTTGATCAAGCCCAGATTGCCTTCTTGAATCAGATCCAAAAAGAGCATGCCCCGCCCTACATAGCGTTTGGCAATACTGACTACCAAGCGCAGGTTAGCCTCGGCCAAGCGGCGGCGGGATTCATCATCGCCTTCTTCCATTTTTTTTGCTAGAATAACTTCTTCTTCAGCGGAAAGAAGAGGTACGCGTCCAATTTCTTTCAGGTACATACGGACAGGATCATCTATGGCAATACCTTCCGGAACAGTAAGATCGATATCAATAGGTTCGCCCACAGGGATAATGTCCTCATCAGCATCTTCTGTGACGACATCATCGACAGGATCAAGAATAACGGAGGCGTCGCCGATTTCCACCCCAAGCTGACCCAGCTTTTCATAGACTTCATCTATTTGTTCTGGGGTCAATTCTATCTCACTCAGGGCATCCATGATGTCATTATATGATATATGTCCACGTTGTTTAGCCGATTCTATTAAATTTTTAACTGCCTCCGGTTTAGTAGTTTGCACCTTGTGGGTAACCTCGCTTTCCTGAAAGGGCTATGCTCTATGACTTAAGTTTTTGTACTCTTTGCTGCAAAATGCTGATTTGCTTTAAAATGTCTTTAGCATTTTCTGGTTTTTTGCTTAATTTTTTGCTCAGGTTTTTAATTTGATCCTGCAAATCATGCAAACGATAGCTCTTGATCCAATCGTCAATAATATCAATATAATCAGAAGAAGGAAATTCTGCTTGTAATAAATTCAACAAAAGTTGCCGTAACCCTTCATTTTCAGGTGGTAATATATGCAATAAAGTGATAATTTGCCAGTCATAAGTGTCCGCCAAGGATTGAACAAATTGTACCAATTCTTTTTCGCCTTCATTTTGGCAAAATCCGTAGCCGGTTTCCTTAAGTAATTTGTCAAAAGCGTCTTTATCTTGAAGAATGATATTGAAAAGAGGGTTTATTGCTTTGATGGAAGGAGCTTTAGCCATAACAGTTTTTGTGGCAGCTTTGTCCTCCTTGGCCGGCGCCTTGATCTTTAGTCCGTTTTTGACTAGATCAGCATATACAGTTTCTGCGGATACTTCCAGCCTGCTGGCTAGAAGGCGAATAAAACTGTCTTTTTCCACATGACTGTTGGTTTTTATGATGGCCGGCATCAGCTCTTTGATGATTAGGCCTTTATCAGTGACAGTTTTTTGGGGATATTTGGCCTCGGCCATCCATAAAAGATATTCGAGAACTCCCAAAGTTTTTCTGGCTACTAGTTCATCCCAACCTTTTTTACCGAACTTTCGTAAAAAGGAATCGGGATCAGCGCCCGAAGGCAAAGGCAGAATGCGGATATTGATACCCTCGGAACCCATGATTTCCAGCCCTCTTTGTGCGGCTCTGGCGCCAGCGCTATCACCATCATAGGCTAAAATTACATTGGTGGTATATCTTTTCAGCAGGCGCGCTTGTTGGGGGGTGAGGGCCGTGCCCAGAGAGGCCACGGCATTAGTAACCCCGTATTGGTGGGCCATTACCACATCCATATAGCCCTCCATGACTATGGCCAGGTCATTGTGGCGGATGGCCGGGCCGGCTATATGCAGTGCATAGAGGTTTTGCGATTTATTATAAATAGGCGTTTGGGTGGAATTGAGATATTTGGGCTGGTCATCGCCTATCATACGTCCGCCAAAAGCTATGATTTGCCCTTTATAATCACAAATAGGGAAGATGAGGCGGCTATGAAATTTATCATAATAAGCGCCGGTCTTCGCACTTTTACCGATCAGACCGGCTTTTTCTATCAGCTGGGGATCATAGCCTTTATCTTGCAGATATTTAGCCAAAGCCTGCCAATCCTGTGGTGGAGCAAAACCGATGCCAAAAGTTCTTATGCTCTCTTTTGTTATACCCCTTTTAGCACAATAAGCGGCACCAGCTTTATTAGTTGCCAGCTGTAATTGATTTTTATAAAAATCGGCGGCAAGCTCATGTATTTGCAAGAGCCGTTGCTTTTCTTGATTACGAGCCTTATAAGCAGGACTATATTCCTTTTCCGGTATGATAATGCCAACTTTTTCAGCCAGCTTAAGCGCTGCTTCCGGCAAGGATAATCCTTCCATTTCCATAACAAAATTTACTGAATTACCGCCTTTTTGACAGCCAAAACAATAAAATATCTGTTTTTCCGGGCTTACGGAAAAGGAAGGAGTATCTTCAGAATGGAAAGGACATAGCCCCACAAAGTTTTTACCTTGTTTTTTTAGTTGGAGATATTCACTTATTAATTGTACAATATCGGTTTTTTGCAGGATATCCTCGATGATCTCCGGCGGGACGAAAGTGTTCATAAAAAAGACCTCTTATTCATCGGTTATAACGATGTAGGCTTATAAGTTTTCGCCGCCATGGTGGATATTTCCTTTTTTATACCAGCTTCGACAATATTGCTCTTGATTATATCCCGGCAAGGTATATTCGCTTTTTTTTGTAATTTTCCTGCTATTTTGTTTCTATTATTACCGTTCAAAAGTTATTTATACTGATATTATTTCCATTTTTTACAGAATATGGAATGTATATTTACGATTATATACCACAGAATAGTTGCAGAAGGATAAAAACCCTGACCGGCTTTTGGTCGCAGCCGGGATAGCATGACCATGCGGAAAGGTTTTGCCTTCTTTTGCGCCGCTGACAGCAGCTTGAAAAGAGAGCCTAATAAAAGGCTCTCTTTTTGTTTAATTAAAAATACGTTTATGCTCCGTCAAAGCAAAATTATCTGTCATGCCGGCGATATAATCGCAAACCGCGATTTCCAAGGGTTCATTTTGATATTCAGAAGGTAATTGATCGCTGTTTTGTAGATAATAGTTATAGAAATCTACCAGCTTGCCACTGAGTTTTTTTTCTTCCTCCATTGCCTGCGGCCGTAAATAAACTTTGTCAAAAAGAAAATTACGCAATTCTTCCATAGCGGCC
>CAYRML010000102.1:0-3929 GCA_964425485.1 uncultured Peptococcaceae bacterium
GCTTATCTTTTGAGGCCGCTATGCTGCGGTTGGGCGGACAGGTAGTTTCTGTCACGGAAAATCCTTCAGCCCAGACTTCTTCCATTGCTAAAGGGGAAACCATCTATGACTCAATCAAGGTTATCGACAGCTATTGTGATGTCATTGTCTGCCGCAATCCGGTCAAGGATTCCCGCTTTGCTTTGGCTGAGGCTTCCAGAGTGCCTTTCATCAATGCCGGGGATGGCGGCGCCCAGCATCCAACGCAGGCGCTTTTAGACATGTTTACTATCTTTAAGGAAAAAGGCACTCCTGATGGCTTGACCATCGCTTTGGTAGGCGACTTGAAAAATGGGCGCACAGTCCACTCTTTGGCCGATGCTTTGATCATGTATGATGTAAAGCTGATTCTGGCCTCGCCTAAAGAGCTGCCCATGCCGCCCAATATCATAGATAAGCTGGAAGCTAAAGGCATATCGTTTACACAAACCAATGACCTGGCCGATGCGGTTTCTCAAGCTGATATAATTTATATGACGCGCGTGCAGCGCGAAAGATTTGAAGACATGTATGAATATGAATTGGTCAAAAATAAATTTATTCTCAATGCCGATTATCTGCCTATACTCAAAAAAGGCGCCATCATAATGCATCCATTGCCCAGAGTCAATGAGATCACTGTGGAAGTAGATGCTTATGCCGGAGCAGCCTATTTCCGGCAGGCAGCCAATGGCTTACCAACCAGAATGGCCTTGCTGGCACTTCTTACAGGGTCTCTCAAATAACCACTGTTGTGGTTATTTTTTTAGTCTGGCTTAACATAAGCATGAGTAGAGAAGTTTAAAATAATTTAAAGGTGAAATCACTGATGGATTGTGATAAAATAAGTAATATGAAAAGGCAAAAATACGACATCCTTTTTTGGTTGATTTTCGCGGCAGGTGTGGCTGCTGATCAAATAACAAAATATATGGTAAAAATCAATATGGACTATCTGCAATCCATACCGATTATTCCTGATGTTTTTAATCTGACCTATATACTAAACAATGGCGCGGCCTGGAGCATTCTGGAGGGTTATCGCTGGTTTTTCGTGGTGCTCGGCATCATTGTTTTGATAGCTATATTGATTTTCCGTCAGCGCACCTGTAGGCATGATTGGGTAATGAATATCGCTTTAGCCTTTATTTGTGTGGGAGCTTTGGGCAATCTTATTGATCGGGCGCTTTATGGCGCCGTGGTTGATTTTTTCAGCTTCGTACTCATTAATTTTCCCATATTTAACGTAGCTGATTGCTTTATTACCATCGGCGTAATCATAATGATCTGGCATTGGCTGATCACGCCACTGATAATAAAATCAAAGGCGGATAAAGATGGATAAAAAGCAGCACATAACCGTGGACAAACCTTGTAAACGCATAGATACTTATCTGGCGCAGCAATTGCCCGATCTTTCCCGCTCTCGCATCCAATCGCTGCTGAAACAAGGTTTGATTACTGTGGATGATAAAATGGTCAAGCCCAGCTGCGAGCTTTGGGGCGGAGAGCGCATTACATTGCTTATTCCGGAGGACAAGCCTTTAGAATTAAAGGCTCAGGCCCTAGATCTAGATATATTATATGAGGACAGCGATATTATTGTCCTCAACAAGCCGCAGGGCATGGTTGTCCATCCTGCCGCCGGTCATTATGAAGGCACTTTGGTCAATGCCTTACTGCACCATTGTACTGATCTTTCCGGCATCAACGGAGTGATCCGCCCCGGTATTGTTCATCGCATAGACAAAGATACATCGGGCCTTCTGGTTGCTGCCAAAAATGACGCGGCGCATCTGGGGCTGACCGCCCAATGGAAAGGGCATAAAATCAAGAGAATATATCATGCCATATTGCATGGCATCATAGGCGAACCTGCCGGCATCATCGACGCGCCTATAGGACGCCATGCGCGGGAAAGAAAAAAAATGGCTGTGCAAGCAGGCAAGGGCCGGCAGGCCATCACCCATTATCGGGTTTTGGAACGCTTCAGCCAGTTTACCTATGCTGAATTAAAGCTGGAGACGGGGCGAACACATCAGATCAGGGTGCATATGAGCTATTTAGGTCATCCGGTGGCTGGGGATCCGCTTTATGGGCCGAAAAAATCAAAATTGCACCTTAATGGGCAGCTACTTCATGCCAAAGTGCTGGGATTCAAGCATCCCAGAAGCGGACAATGGCTGGAATTTGATAGTGAGCTGCCGGCATATTTTCAGCAGTTTTTGGAGGAACTGCGCAAATAAAATTTTAGGTATTGTGGGGATGTTATATGAATAAGGAATTTGCTCAAGAGGTTAATAAAAGAACCGTCGCTTTGATTGGTGAGGAAAGTTTTGGCAATTTACAAAACTCTCATGTGGTTATATGTGGTCTCGGCGGTGTCGGATCTTATGTGGCCGAAGCATTGGCCAGGGCCGGCATCGGCACTTTGACCCTGGTCGATTTTGACAGAATATCGCCTTCCAACATCAATCGCCAGATACCGGCCTTGTTGGATACGGTAGGCGAATATAAGGCCGATTGTATGGCCAAACGTATCCAAAATATTAATCCGGATTGCCAGATTATCATAAAAAAAGAGTTTTTGGCCGAAAATAATGCAGAAGAGATTATTGGCGATTGTAATTATATCGTTGACGCTATTGATTTCATAGCTGGGAAAGTGGGGCTGATCCTCTATGCTCATGAAAATAAAATACCCGTCATCTCCTGCATGGGAACCGGCAACAAACTATGCCCGGAATTATTGGAAATCTCTGATATCAGCAAAACCATAACTTGCCCTTTAGCCCGATCTATGCGTTATGAATTAAAAAAACATGGTATTACCAAAGGTATAAAAGTTGTATATAGCAAAGAACGCAACAAAAGTAAAAATCAATTAAAAGAAAATAATAAAATCGTACCGGCCAGCATATCTTATCTGCCAGGTACAGCCGGGCTTTTGCTGGCTTCGGTTGTCATTCGTGATCTTGCTGGCTATCCTGTCAAATAAGGAGGAATAAAAATGATTAAAGAATTGCAAGAAGTAAATTTTCAAAGTGAGGTGCTTGATTCTGCACGTCCGGCAGTAGTCAAATTTTGGTCTGAAGGCTGCTATCCCTGCAAAATGATGGCTCCTATTGTGGAGCAATTCGCAGAAAAATATGCGGATAAAATCATGGTCGGCTCCGTCAATGTGGCCAACAATATGGAGTTGGCTATGAAATATAAAATCAGTGGCGTGCCTACCACGATTTTGTTCAGCGGCGGTCAGCCAGCAGCTCAAATCGTTGGTTATGTGGATTTGGAAGATCTGGAAGAAGAATTTGCCGATTATTTAGGCTGATATCATGTCGGATTTATTTGATGTTAATCAGGAAAATTTTGCTCGGCAAAAGGCTCCTTTGGCAGCCCGTATGCGCCCACGCTCTCTTGATGAGTTTATTGGTCAGGAAAAAATCGTGGGCCAAGGCTGCCTTTTGCGCAGAGCCATTAAGGCGGATCTTTTATCTTCCCTGATCTTTTATGGTCCTCCGGGCAGCGGCAAAACGACTTTAGCCCAGATCATCGCCAATACTACCTCCGCTCGCTTTGTTTCCGTTTCCGCCGTTTATGCCGGTGTGGGTGAATTGCGGGAGATAATCAAAGAGGCAAAAGATCAAATCAAGCTTTATCGCAAAAAAACCATCCTCTTTATTGATGAAATTCATCGCTTCAATAAAAATCAGCAGGATGCTCTTTTGCCGGCGGTGGAAGATGGCTCTATAATCCTTATCGGCGCCACTACGGAAAATCCATACTTTGAAGTCAATCGTGCGCTTTTGTCCCGTTCTCGCATTTTTATGCTGGAGACTTTGCATCCAGAACATATAAAAGAGCTTCTACAACGGGCCATTAGCGATAAAGAACGCGGTCTGGGTAATTAT
>CAYRML010000103.1:0-3436 GCA_964425485.1 uncultured Peptococcaceae bacterium
CTGCACAAAAGGCCAAATAGCCCTTTCTCCCCGGCGGGAAATATTGCGGGTCCCCCATAATTCACAAGTATCAACCGGCTTGACCAAGATGGTCCAGGCGCCCACTCTGTTGCCGCCCCAAATATCGGTAAACAATTGGTCGCCGATAACAGCAGTCTGTTTGGCAGAGGCTCCTAAAACCTTAAAAGCTCTATAAAAACCTTCTTTGTTAGGCTTTCTGGCTCGACAGACAAAATCCAGAGACAGCTTCTTGGCCGCGTCTTCCACCCTTTTACCACTGTTATTAGAAAGCAAACAGGCCTTAAAGCCATAATCGGGCAAAGAGGCAAACCAAACTAAAGCCGTGGGCGGTATATCGCGGCAATCATGTTTTGTGATCGTATTATCCAAATCAAAAATCAAGCCCCTGATGCCAATCTTACTCAAAGCCGATAAAGAAATATCATAGATGCTGTTGATAGACAAATCGGGGGTAAATCTCTTGAATTTAAACATCCGTTCTCCTCAACTCAAATATATTTTTGCAAACTAAAAACCGCCTTGACACTGCCTACCACTTGTCCGCGGCAATTAACATTATCCCAAGAGGCAAATAAGGATAACGCCTGCTCCTCTTCCTTGGTAAGCAGCTGCAATTGCTTGTATATACTCATCATCACCGGCGCCAAGGCCCGCATATTGCCATCTTCTATTTTGACGGCTATGGCCGGGCCGTTGGCGCAAGCGCTACAATAGACACCATCGGAGCCCTTCTTGCCGATGATGCGGCCTTTGGTCACTTCCATCAAAGCCGTACAAAACTCCCCGCTGCCGGCGATCATATGCGGATAAGCCGCCATGGCGCTTATGATTTTTTTGGCTGCAGTAGCCTCCCTGGGCGATAATGCGTGCTGATTGACCAATTTAGCATAAGCTTTTGCCATATTGATAAGCGGCAAAGCAAAAACAGGCACCCCGCAGCCATCCACACCTATAGTGATCTGCTCTTTATCCAGCCCGGCATAAAAAGCTACTTTGGCTAAAATCGCTTGTTGCAGAGGATGCTCTGGCAGATAATAATCATCTATGCTCCAGCCCATTTTCTGACACACCGCCAGCATAAGAGCATGTTTGCCGGAACAATTGTTAAAGAGCGGGCTTTTGGCCAAGCCCTCCTCTATCATTTTTGCCCTTATTTGCGGATTAAAGGAATAATCGGCCCCGCAAAGTAGATTTTGCTCTCTAAGACCGATCTTGGCCAGTACAGATCGTACAGCCGCCACATGAAAAGACTGGCCATTATGAGAGGCACAAAAAATAGCCAATTCTTCCTGGCCAATATTATAGGCCTCCAAAACCCCAGCCTCAACACCCACCAAAGCCTGGATGGGCTTAGCGGCGCTGCGCATATAAGTTAGCTTTTGAATATCACCGCAGCCGGACATAAGCTGACCCTGACGGTCGGTGACCACTATATCGCCACGGATAATATTTTCGGCTAAAGTGCCTCTGTAAATATGCAATAAAACCTCAGCCATGGTTTTCTCCCTATCGATTATCAATCGCTTCACAACGGCTTTACAATCGCTTCCTTAGTATAAATATGATTAATAGTATAAATATTATTATATAAAATTTTTGCTTTTAAATCAATTGCTTTCCATAAGCCGCCGCTACCGATTCGGCAGCTTTCAGCCCATCCACAGCTGCCGACATGATTCCGCCGGCATAACCGGAGCCTTCGCCGCATGGATAAATGCCGGTCAAAGAGGATTCCAGTGACTGATTACGCATGATGCGCACCGGCGAAGAGGAACGGGTTTCGGCAGCCGTCAAAAGCGCATCCGGCCCACAAAATCCGGGCATACGCCGCTGAAATTCCGCTAAACCAAGGCGCAAAGCGTCGGTTATCACCTGCGGAAAACAAGCGGCCAGATCGCAATATTTCACACCTGGACGATATGTGGGTTGCAAAGTCCTACCGCCATTTGTCAGCATCGATAAAAACTCATCCGCCCATTGGCTCGGCGCATAATAATTGCCGCCGCCCAACACAAAACTCTTTTGTTCTATCTGTCTCTGTAAATCGATGCCCGCTAATGGATGATCGCCAGGGAAATCACAACTGTCAACACCCACCAAAACAGCGCTGTTGGCATTGGCCCCATCCCTCAGAAAAGGGCTCATGCCATTGGTTACCACACCGCCTTCTTCGGAAGCCGCGGCCACAACCTGTCCGCCGGGACACATACAAAAAGTATAAACGGAACGCCCATTAGGCAAATGGCAAGAGAGTTTATAATCAGCCGCACCCAAGCCGGAGCAAGCAAAATCGCCATATTGCAAACGGTTAATAAAATCCTGCCGATGCTCTATACGCAAACCAACGGAAAAAGGCTTGGGTTGCAGCAAAAGTCCATTTTGGCACAACATGGCAAAAGTAGGCCTAGAGCTATGCCCTATAGCCAAGATCAACCGTTCGCATTGCAGTTCTATCATACCGGCAGGGCCCTGAGAAATGATGCTATATAACCGGCCTTTTTTGATTTGCAGCTGCCGCAGCATAGTATTAAAATGAACTTGGCCGCCACCAGCTAAAATTTCATTGCGGATATTACGTACAACCTGCGGCAGATAATCGGTACCGATATGCGGCTTACTCTGATAAAGTATTTCCTGCGGCGCCCCATGGGCCGCCAATTCCCGCAAAACAAAGCTGATTCGCTTATCTTTGATGCCGGTATTGAGTTTGCCGTCGGAAAAAGCCCCGGCCCCGCCTTCGCCAAATTGCACATTGCTGCGCGGCTGCAAGGCGCCGCCGGCCCAAAAAGCCTCCACGTCTTTGGCTCTCTCCTCCACCGCTTTGCCCATTTCCCATAAGATGGGCTTTAGGCCGGCTCTGGTTAAATACAAGCCGGCAAATAAGCCGGCAGGCCCCATTCCCACGATCACAGGCGCGGTCTTTTGGCCCAATGACATATGAGGTATCAGATAAGGTTCGGCTTGCTCATAGGGGCTGATATTGGCTCTACCTCGCCGCCGCAAAAAGGCTTCCTCATCGCCGTCAAGAGCCACAGCCAATGAATAGACTATAGACACCGCCCGTTTATTGCGGGCATCAATAGACTTTTTCAGCACCGACCATTTCCCTATCTGCTTAGGTGATAGGCGCAATAAGCGGCAGGCTTTGAGCAAAAGCTCTTCCTCCTCATGGTCGGGAGGCATTTTTATTCCGTCTATTCTCAGCATTTTTGCTCCGTTTCTTCATCCATAAGACTTAAAACGGCCGCCTCGCCGGCCACAAGTCCGGTAGCGAAAGCCCACTGCAAATTATATCCGCCGCAATCGCCATCTACATCCAAAATTTCTCCTGCGGCATACAATCCTTTGCACAAAAGAGATTCCATACTCTGCGGACAAAAATCCTCGGTGAGCAAGCCGCCGGCAGTCACCTGCG
>CAYRML010000104.1:0-3354 GCA_964425485.1 uncultured Peptococcaceae bacterium
ACAAAAAATTTGATATTTATGGCAGATTATAGTATAATATCACCTAAATCGAAAAGGGTAGGGAATCATATGTACATTAATATGCTGAAATCAAAAATACATAGAGCTACAGTCTCCGAAGCCAATCTTAACTATGTCGGCAGTATCACCCTAGATGAAAAATTGATGCAAGTCGCAGATATCCATGAGATGGAGAAGGTTCAGGTGCTTAATATAAATACAGGTGCCAGAATAGAAACTTATGCTATCCCGGGGGAAGCCGACAGCGGCCATATTTGCCTCAATGGGGCAGCCGCGCGCCTCTTCCATCCCGGCGATATAATAATTATCATGACCTATTGCTGGATTGATGATAAGGAATTAGCGACATTAAATCGTCGTATTATCCATGTAGATAAGAACAATAAAATTATACCGGAATGATGCAAAAACTAAATCAAGAGGAAAGAACAGGGGTTCTTTCCTCTTGATTTTTTTACAGCCGATGCTATAATTGATATTATTGGATTTATCATTTTTAGGAAAAATGCCAATATCAAAAGGAGAGAGCGGCATGCTTACTTATTTATTGGATCATAGCAAAGATATGCCTTTATACCAGCAACTTTATTATTGCATCAAAAATGATATAGAAAAAGGCAATCTGAGGGCAGGGGAGAAGCTCCCTTCCAAAAGAAAATTGGCTGATAATCTGAATATCAGTATTGTAACCGTGCAAACAGCTTTGGAGCAGTTGGTAATGGAAGGTTATCTCAAGTCCAAAGAACGCAGCGGTTATTATGTGGGTCGATATTTTTCTACCAATACGGATTTACATCCCAATTATCATGCTGTTGAAGCAGAAGAGGAGAATACTTCCTATAAAATTGATTTTGATACTGCCGATGTCAATACCGGGCAATTTCCTTTTTCTATCTGGGCCAAATTAATGCGCAAGGTGCTGAGCGAAAAGGATAGAAGCCTGCTCCTTGCCATCAAACCGCAGGGAGTTTATGAGCTTAGAAGGGAAATTGCTCAATTTCTTCTGCGAACCCGTTCTATAAATGTCGATCCCCAACGCATAATTATTGGTTCCGGAACGGAGCATTTGCTGGGCTTTCTGACGCAAATATTGCCGCCTTATGCCAAATACGGAGTGGAAAATCCAGGCTATCAAAAGACGCAAATGATACTTAATAGCAATAAAAAAATGGTCATACCCATTGATCTGGATAGTGATGGCTTAAACATCAAAGGTGCTATCGCCAATTTGATAGATGTGCTGCATGTCACATCTTCACAGCATTTTCCCTTGGGCGATATCATGCCGGTCAGCAGGCGGGCGGAGCTCTTGTCCTGGGCTGAAGCCAAAGAAGGGCGTTATATCATAGAGGATGATTATGACAGCGAATTCCGTTTTACCGGGCGGCCAGTTCCACCGCTGAAGAGCCTGGATAGCGGTGATAAGACCATATATATCTCAACCTTTGCCAAGAATCTGGCGCCCTCTTTGCGCATAAGTTATATGATTTTGCCCAAGCCATTGTTTGCCAGATATATGAGCGATTTTTCTTTTTATGCCTGCACAGTTCCCAGCTTTGAGCAGTATGTGCTGGCTGAATTTATCGGTGAAGGTTATTATGAACGGCATCTGTCACGCATGAAAAACTATTATCGTCAGCTGCGGGATTTTTTGCTTGCCACTTTAAAAGAATCTTCTTTGGCGGCTATCATGAAATTTTCCGGCATTCAGACCGGTACTCATCTTTTGGCCAGTATCGATAATGGTATGGATGAATGTCAACTGGTCAATGCTGCCCAAAAGCAGGGCATACGTGTATACGGCATCTCCGAGTATTATTTTCCTGCTTCTCATGATATTCCGCCAAGCACCATCGTCATGGGCTATGGCGGTTTGGAACAAGAACAGATCATAAAAGCTGTGCAGTGTCTGGAAAAAGCTTGGCTGGCACATGCATGAATCAAGCTAGAGCGAAAGGACAAGTTGATGGATACAAGAATGCGCAGCGTTGATCATCAGCGCAAAAGCCCAGCCAGACGTAAGAGGAAGAGAAGAAGAAGATTGCGGCCGCTGCCTGTTATCGTATTATTAGCGATTATAGTTATTTTACTTTATAAATTGGTTGTACCCATTTGCGGCGGGCAGTCTGTTAGTGTCGACACCAATGCGGAAATAGACAAGAGTAGTTATTACAGCATGGTTGTCAACAGCGCCAACCCTATATCCGAATATCTGGTTCCCAGCCAGCTAGTATCTGTAACTGACGAGATTAAGCTGGAAAAACAAACCGCCGCGGCTTTTACGGCCATGGTGTCGGCGATGGCTGCAAAAGATCTGGAAATCGATTTAGAGAGCGGCTATCGTTCTTATGAAGCGCAACAACAACTTTATGATAAACGTATGAATAAGCTTAAGGCCGATTATCCTGATAAGAGCCAGGAAGAATTAGGGGCAATTCTTTCGGAAAGCATTGCCCCGCCCGGCACCAGCGAGCATCAAACGGGGCTGGCTATGGATATTTCCGTAACCGGCATCTCCAGCGCCAGACTGCATGAAACAGAAGCAGGGCAGTGGATTGCCAAGCATGGCGCCGAATACGGATTTATTTTCCGTTATCCGGCAGGCAAGGAAGAGGCAACAGGCACCATACATGAACCTTGGCATTTACGTTATGTGGGTACAGATTTAGCCAAAGAACTGCAAGAAACAGGATTAACTTTAGATGAATATTTTGGTAAAGAAGTAAATAAATAGAAGTAAATAAATAGAAGTAAATAAATAAGTATGGCATTATAAAAAAACGGACCAAAATCTGGTCCGTTTTTTTATGGCATCACAAATTCTTGTATACCCATATAGCCGGGTGCTATTTCTGCTTTGTTAAATACGATCACAACCTTGCCTTGCTGATCGATATAAAAGTCAAATTTCTTTTGTGATAAATCGGGCTTACTTTCAAAAAACATATTGTTCGGGTCTTTCATCCGTTCTGCTATATCTTGATGAACCACTGTGGTTATTTTATCAATATAATTAGCGCCTAACAGGTCTTCAAGGGTTAGATAACGGTTGTCTTTGAGGCTAATATTATAAAATATCTGTTCGGTAAAAACATTGGCCCATGTTTGCTCAATATTTACCACAAAGGAAAAATATTGCTGATTGCTGCATTTAAGATCATAAGAAAAAGTGTAATTTACCGGGATATAGCCATCCTGAGTTTCCGATGCAGTATATTTTTTTTCCAGCTCCCGGGCATCTTTTTCCGCTTGCGCGACAAGCGCATCAATACGTTTGCTGATACCTTCGTTTATTTCTTGCTCTAATCTTTTATCGGCAAGCCCGCTGACTTG
>CAYRML010000105.1:0-3307 GCA_964425485.1 uncultured Peptococcaceae bacterium
GGCGGCTGAATTCGACCGGGATTTTGTGCCGGATGAAGAATATAGCGATTCCCTATCAGCCTTTTTGGCCCGGATGGCGCTGGCCACGGATATGGATAATTGGCAACAGAGTGACGATTTCATCACGCTGATGACTCTGCATTCAGCCAAAGGTCTGGAATTCCCCATTATTTTTATCATGGGGATGGAGGAAGGGATTTTCCCGCATAAACGTGCCATCACGGCTTTAGATGCGGATGAGCTGGAAGAAGAGAGGCGGCTTTGCTATGTCGGCATCACCAGGGCCAAAGAAAGGTTATATCTGTTGGCTGCCAACCATCGCTATACCTGGGGCGAGCCTGTCTGTAACAAATGTTCCCGTTTTCTAAAGGAGATCCCGTCAGGGTTGCTGGATCAGAGTGGCATAAAAAAAGATCTCTCGACCATAGATTTGCCGGCCAATACCAATATATTTGTGCAAAAACAAACGGAGCAGGGGCTGGGCAGCAATCCTTCTTTGGTCAATCTTGGCGACAAGGTTGAGCATAACAAATTTGGGTTGGGCGTCGTCGTTTCCATGAGTGGCAGCGGTGATGATTTACAGGTTGGGGTGGCTTTCCCCGATTTGGGCATCAAACAACTGATTTGGCGCTGGGCGCCGATAAAAAAAGTTAACTAAGAGGATGTTATGGATGAAAAAACAGCCAAAAAACAAATAGAAGAACTGTCGGCACAATTGAAGGAATATAACAGAGCCTATTATGAACTGGATAATCCACTGATAAGTGATGCCGAATATGATTATCTTTTACGCCGCATGCAGGAATTAGAGTCGCAATATCCGCAGCTGGCTGCTGAGGATTCGCCCACCCGTCGGGTAGGGGGGCGGGCTTTGCCGGCCTTTGCGCCGGTCGAGCATCCGGTGCCGCTATTATCACTGGATAATGCCTTTGATCGGACAGAAGTCCAGGCTTTTATGAATCGTCTGCAAAAGCATGTGCAGGCAGAAAATCCTTTCTTTGTGGTCGAGCAAAAAATGGATGGGCTTTCCGTTGCCGTCTATTATGAATATGGACGCTTCCAATTGGCTGCCACTCGTGGCAATGGGGCTGTGGGCGAAAATATTAGCCAAAATCTTTTAACCATCTCATCCTTCCCGCGGATTTTGCCTGATAAGCTGGCTAAAATTTCCGTGCGCGGCGAGGTCTATATGCCCAAAGAGTCTTTCAACCAACTCAATCAAGAGCGGGAGGAAAACGGGGAGCCTCTTTTTGCTAATCCGCGCAATGCCGCCGCCGGTTCCTTACGGCAGCAGAATGCCTCTGTTACAGCTCAGCGTAATTTGAAAATATTTATTTATGAAATTTTGCAGGTTGAAGGCAGGAATTTTACAGGTCATGAAGAAGTCTTGCGCTATTTGCAAAATCAAGGTTTTCCTATCAATCAGCAGAGGCTTTACAGCAATCAAAGAGAGAAAATTTTCTCTTATATAGATAACTGGCAAGAAAAAAGGTATGATTTGCCTTATGAAACCGATGGCATGGTCATAAAATTGGATGATTTGGCTTTGCGCCGCTCTTTGGGCGTCACTTCCAAATCACCGCGCTGGGCCGTCGCTTATAAATTCCCGGCCGAGGAAGCCCAAACCAAGGTCAAAGATATAGTGGTTGGTGTGGGAAGAACCGGGGCCATAACCCCTTTGGCTGTTTTGGAGCCGGTGTTTTTGGCCGGCAGCCTTGTTAGCAAAGCTACACTGCATAATGAAGATATGGTGGCGCAAAAGGATATCCGTATCGGCGATACGGTCATCATACACAAAGCCGGTGATGTGATACCGGAGATTATCTGCTCTTTGCCGCAGTTACGCACAGGACAGGAGCGGGTATTTTTCATGCCCGACACTTGTCCCGAATGTGGGCATAAGATATATCGCACTGAAGGAGAAGCGGCTTGGCGCTGTCTCAACCCCAATTGCCGCGGAATCGTGCGGGAAAAGCTGCTGCATTTTGCCGGCAAAAAGATGATGGATATCGATGGTCTGGGTCCGGCAGTGATAGAACAATTGCTGGATAAGGGCCTGGTCCATGATGTGTCCGACCTTTATTATCTGCAAGAGAATCAACTGGCTGCATTGGAACGGTTGGCAGAAAAGTCGGCCTCAAACCTTATGCAGGCCATAGAAAATAGCAAAAAGCGGCCGCTTGCCGCTTTGATTTATGCTCTCGGTATTCGTTATGTGGGGGAAAGAGCGGGCAAATTATTGGCCGCGCGCTTTGGCAGTATCGAAGGCCTGATGGCCGCGACGGAGGCTGAATTGATCTCTGTGCGGGAAATTGGCGGTAAAATTGCTCAAAGTGTAAGAGATTATTTCTCTGTGGACAGCAATATTAATATGATCAAAAGATTGCAGGCTGCCGGAGTCGATCCGCAGGTCGAGGTTAAACAAAAAGAAGGCGCACTCCTAGATAAGACTTTTGTTATCACCGGCACTTTGCCTGGCCTGAGCAGGGAAGAGGCTAAAGCTATCATCGAAGAGGCCGGCGGTAAGGTCAGTTCGGCAGTCAGCAAAAACACCGATTATCTGCTCTTAGGGGAAAAACCCGGCTCCAAGCTGCAAAAAGCGCAGGATTTGGATGTGGCTGTGATCGATGTCCCTCAGCTGCGGCAGCTGATAGCAGAAGGAAGTGCTGACAATGCATGAAACCTCGCTGATACAGCAGCTGTTATCTGTGGCGGAAAAAAGCCTGGCCCCTTATGAGGTGGAAAAAGTAAATCAGCTTATCCTCAAAAAAGGGCCTTTGGCCAACGTTGTGGACGCAGCCCTGGAATTTGCCTTTGCGGCACTGATAAAAGATAGCATCTTTGCAGGCGCGGAAATGATTATCGAAGATTTGCCCATCGAGGCTGTTTGTAATCAGTGTCAAAGCAATTATCAGGCCTCGGTATTGCCGCTTTGTTGTCCCGTATGCGGCAGCAATTTGGCCGATATCAAAAGCGGCACGGAGATTTATCTGGATAGTATAGATTTTGAAGAGAAAGATTCTGCTGAAAAGTAAGGAGGGATCCTTATGAAAATTGATGTAACTCAAGATATAATGGCAGCTAACAATGCCTATGCTGAGAAGAATAGGTCGCTTTTTGCTGCCGATGGTATTTATGCTGTCAATATCTTGGGTTCTCCTGGAGCAGGCAAGACCAGCCTGTTGGAAAAAATATTGTCGGCTGTGACCGGTCGGCTGAAAACTGCTGTTATAGAGGGAGATCTGGCCACAGCCCGCGATGCGCAGCCAATAGCCGACTGCCAGGTGCCGGTGCTGCAGATCAATAC
>CAYRML010000106.1:0-3283 GCA_964425485.1 uncultured Peptococcaceae bacterium
TGAATATGCTCTATGCCAAAATTTTTCTGCACATCCTCCGTCAATGCTACATAATCCGCTGATTCCAAGGGCCCGTCTATCTTTATGACAGAAGGCTCATCCAGAAGAGGCAGGGCCAGCAATAAGCCGGTTATATATTGGCTGGAGACATTGCCGGGGATGCGATATAAGCCGGGTTTTAGCTGCCCCTTGGCCAAAAGTCCGTCAGTCCCTTCTTCGATGGCAGCTCCGCCATTGATAAGAGCCTCGATATAAGGCCGCATAGGCCTTTTCATCAGACGTCCGCGGCCAGTAAAGAGAGTCTCTACGTTATTGCATAAGGCCAGGGGCAGGAGAAACCGCAAAGTGGAGCCGGATTCCCCGCAATCGACCATTGCTAATTTTCTTTTGAGCAAGCCACCGTAAATTTGCCAATCGGCATCTTGTCTGTAATAATTGGCTAATCCCATTTGTCGCAGGCCTTCCATAGTGGCTTGCATATCCAGAGAATCACCTAAATTACTCAAATTAGAACAGCCATAGGCCAATGCGGCGCAAATCAGGGCCCGATGAGCTACGGCTTTAGACGGCTGTATCTGTATATTGCCGCTCAATTTAGCGGGAGATATATGCAAAGTTGTCATAATGTCACCCCTTGGGGCAAATCAGCCAGCTTATCTGTATCCACTTGTTTGATGACGGCCTGTCCTATATCCTCTAAAAGCACCAGCACTCCGGCTCCTTTTTTATCTAAAAGCATAGCCTCGCTCAATATTGTCGGATTTAAGGGTGGCAGACTTACCGGCAAATCATATTGGATCAGTAATTTTGTGATCGCATCAGCTGTGCCAATAGGTGCCAAGAGCATTTCTTCGCTTAGTCGGGCGGCTGCTACCATGCCGATGGACACGGCCTCCCCATGCAGAATGCCGCTGTAAGCTGCCGCTTTCTCTATGGCATGGGCCAAAGTGTGACCAAAATTAAGCTCTGCCCGTCTACCTTTATCCAAAGGGTCTTGTTCCACATAGTTTTTCTTGATTTTTACGCAGCGGGCGATCAAATCGTCTATGTTTTGCGCTTTGGGCCCTTTTTGCAATTGCTCGAACATGGCCCTGTCTTTGATGCAGGCATATTTAATGATCTCCGCCATGCCGGCGGCCTTTTGCCGTGCATCCAAAGTATGGAGAAAATCACTGTCGATAAAAACAGCATCAGGGTTGTAGAAGGTGCCTACCAAATTTTTGCCCTGCGGCAAATCCACCGCTACTTTACCCCCCACGGAACTATCCACCTGTGCCAAAAGAGTCGTCGGCATCTGTACCAGGCCGAGGCCCCGCATATAGGTTGCGGCGGCCAAGCCGGCCAAATCTCCGATCACACCTCCGCCAAAAGCCAAAACCAAATCTGTGCGGGAAAGACAAAGCTGTGCCATCTGTTCGTACAGTTGCTGCAGCATAGATAAAGATTTGCTGCTCTCTCCGGCTGGCACTATAATTATCTGTGGCTCCAAATTGGATTCTTGTAAAATACCAGCCAGTTTGTCTTCATATAAAGCCGCGACATTGCTATCACTTATGATGCAAACTTTATGACCGGCAAAAGCGCTTAAATAGGTACCGATTTTTGCTGTTAACCCAGGCTCGATATATATATTATAGTCTTTTGTTTTGATGATTTGCGCCATAAATATCTCCCTTGTTGTCTTTTAGATTTCTCTGCCCACAATACTGGCCATTTGGCCGCATTTTTCCATCAGCTGCTTGAAATCATCAGGCATCAAAGATTGCGGACCATCGCAAAGCGCATGCGGCGGATCATGATGAACTTCAACTATCAGCCCATCCGCTCCGGCAGCCAAGGCCGCCAGGGACATCGGTTCTACCATATAACGGCGACCTGTAGCATGAGATGGGTCAGCCATAACCGGCAAATGAGATAATTTTTTCAAAGCGGTTATGGCGCTTATATCCATAGTATTGCGGGTATATTTTTCAAAAGTGCGGATGCCGCGCTCGCATAATATAACATTGGAATTACCTTGGCTCATGATATATTCCGCAGACATTAATAATTCTTCTATTGTACTGGAAAGACCTCTTTTCAGCAATACGGCTTTCTTGGTACGGCCCACTTCTTTCAGTAATTCAAAATTTTGCATATTGCGAGCGCCTATCTGTATGATATCGACAACCATTTCAAACATTTCCACATGACGGGGTGTGGTCAGTTCCGTGACTATGGGCAGGCCGCTTTCCGCTCTCACCTGCTGCAAGATTTCTATACCTTCTTTTTCCATCCCTTGGAAGGAATAAGGCGAAGTCCGGGGTTTATAGGCCCCGCCACGAATAGCGGATGCTCCGGCAGCTTTTACCGCCAAAGCGGTTTCTCTCATCTGCTCCATACTTTCCACAGAGCAGGGGCCCGCGATCACAAACAGTTTTTTGCCCCCCACCACTTGGTCATCCACCTGAACCAATGTATCCTGTGGATGAAATTTTCTGTTGGCTTTTTTATATGGTTCTTGGATGGGAATTATTTTTTCTACCCCCGGCATCAGCGTCAATTGATCCTTGTCCAGATCATCCGTACCGCCCACCACACCCAAAACAGTATGATCGACACCATTGCTGATATCTATGCTGACTTTTTTCTTTTCTAATTCATTGACAACTGCATTGATCTGTTCTGCCGTGGCTTTTGATTCCATAACGATGATCATTTTATTCGCCTCCTGAAGTATCTGTTAATAAATAAAAAAACACGTGAGCCATTCGGTCCCTCGTGTTTGAGTCAAGATAATTTTAAGTACAACACAAATGGCTTTTAAGACATATTCAAATAACTATAGTTAAAATAACTATAGTTAAAGTTATCTTGAAAGTTTTGCTTCGCGTTCAATAACATTAGGTTCTCCCCCATTTGCAGAAATTATATCATCACTAATTGCATAATGCAAGCCTTTTATTTTATGATAAGCCCAATAAAGAACCCATCTGATAAACGGCAAAGCTGACTATCCAAGCAATAAGCAATTGATAGCCCACAGCAAGAGAGGTAAATTTATAAGAGCGGCTTTCCTGTAAAATTACGCCTACAGTGGCGGCACAGGGCGTATATAGCAAAACAAAAACCATCAATGAATAAGCCGCAAGCGGCGAAAATATGGTGCGCAAAGTCATATAAGCCGCCTCCGAACCGCCGGGTAAAGAATAAAGTATATTAAGAGAAGAGACAACTGTTTCTTTAGACATCAAGCCGCATAAAATAGCTACGGAAGTCTGCCATTGGTCAAAACCTAAGGGTT
>CAYRML010000107.1:0-3238 GCA_964425485.1 uncultured Peptococcaceae bacterium
ATTGTCTGATTTTTTGCAGGCAAAAATCACGCCGACCCTAGATGAATATGGCATAGAATTGGTCAACTTTTATGTCAATGATATCAGTGTGCCGGAAGATGATACATCCGTCAAAGTGCTGAAAGATGCACTGGCCAAAAGAGCGGAAATGGAAATTATCGGCTATAACTACACGCAGGAACGTTCTTTCGATACCTTGGAAGGCGCGGCCACCAATGCCGGCGGCGGAGCAGGCGATCTTATGGGCGCAGGCATTGGCATGGGTATGGGCCTTGGTGTAGGCGGCGCTTTTGGCGGTGTCATGGGGGGTATATCCCAAAATATATCTATCAAAGGGCCGGGAACCCCTTGTCCGCAATGTGGCAATATACTGCAAGAAGGTGATCGCTTCTGTAATAAATGCGGTTATGATATATCGTTGCAGCAAAATAATAAAGCCAACCAAGCCACCTGCAACAAATGCGGTTCTCCCTTGTCGCAGTCAGCGAAATTTTGCCCGCAATGCGGTAAAAAATATAATCCTTGTCCAAAATGTGGTGCTGATTTGCAGGAAGAGGGCGCAACTTGCCCCTCCTGCGGTTATGAAGCGCCGTCACCTTGTCCCAATTGCCAGCAACCGATAGAAAACAAAAATGCCAAGTTTTGTCCAGCTTGCGGTACTTCTTTAGTGAAACAATGCTCTAAATGCCATACGGAAGTAACCGGTCAGACAAAATTTTGCCCGGAATGTGGTCAGCCGCTTTAAGGCAGAAAGGATGAAAAATGATTAAATCGAAACGCTTTTTACCAGTTCTTATTATTAGCATCATTGTCATTGTCTGTACAACTTTGGTTTTTGGCATGTCGTCTAATGCTAAAGAGCTGATTGATTGGATGGCATTCCTTTTTATCATTATTGCCGAAGTTATCTGCATGTTAGGGATCATGTTCGCGGGCGGCGAGAGGAAAGCAAAAGCTTTGTTGAATGCCGGCACCATCACCACCCTGGTGATTTATTTTGTGGTTTGCCTAATCATCTCCATCTTATTCACCTTATTCTTTAGGGACAGCGTCAATATCTTGATAATTTTCCAAATACTTTTGATAGCATTAACCTTCATAGTTCTGACAATTATACGTATTTTTGCCAAAAAGAGCAACCTGGAATAAAATATGCATAAAGGAGAACATGATTGTGATAGAAAAAAATCATATTAGAAAATCCAGAGTTATTCGCGGCCGCATAGGCTCCATAATTTTATATGTTTTGGCCGTATTTTTCCTTATAAGTACGATAGGTTATTTAGTTGCGCTGGGAGCAGTAGGGCCTATTGCACCCGTAATTGCCACCACGATATTATTTCTTTGTTTTACTTTACTCTTTTTCTTTCTTGGTTTCCGCATCAGCAGGCGCATATACTGGTTTAAACAATATATAACCCTTATTTCCAAGGATATGGATCTCTCTTTCAATAACCTGTCCGCAACAACCAACCGGCCTTTTGCAAAATTCGCTAAAGATATGAATGTAATGATCATCAAGGGTTATTTTGTTGATATGCAACTGGATTATATTGGACAGAAGTTGATATTTACTGAAAAACCCATTGCTGCTGCAACTAAAGTTGCGGCTGCTGCCGATAATGATACCGGTGTAGCGGTGGAACATAAAACCGTGTGCAGTGGTTGCGGCGCGAACACCGTGCTTCAAGGCAGTGGCCCGCAGTACTGTGAGTATTGTGGTAATAAATTATCATAGTTGATGACAGCTGAAAACTCATATTTTTTCAAATTTCGATAGTAATCTTAAAGGGGAACGGAGAAATGGCAGAGAATTATAATTATTATATAAATGATCAGGAAAGAAAATGGGAAAAAGCATTGGCCGTAGGCCTGAATATTTTATTTTTTCTTTTCCTTGCTATTTGTATCATTAGTTTTGCAGGTTCTGCGATTGGTTTGGGCGTATTTAGTATCATTGTATTATTGATTATGTTGGCTCCGACCATCAAGGCCAATCTTCGCCTACGCAGATTAAATTTTTATGCCTATCTTATTGCCAATGATAGTGATCTTTCTCTTGATCATATAGCAGAAATGGCAAAGCGCCCGGTGGACAAAGTGACGGCAGAATTAGCATTTATGATAAAATTAGGGCATTTGCTTAATATAAACTTGGATCTTGAGAATCGGCGCTTGGTTTTTCCTGGTGAGAATATTACGCCCGTGGCTGCCAAGGCGACGGCTGCCGCCCCCGTGGAATCTCAAATAGGGAAGACGGTTGTGTGCAAGGGCTGCGGCGCCACTGCTGTTATCCAAAATGATGGTGGCCAATACTGCGAATATTGCGGGAATAAACTAATATAAATCAGAGGAGGTACAGGTCAGAAATAATGCAAAGTTTTTATGAAAGCATCAATCATGAAATCGTAGACATGGTCGAAAAAAGGTTAAAATCGCTGAATAAACAATGGTGGATTCTTTTTATTCTGACATTGGTCTTTTTTGCTTTGTCTATGTGGGTATTCTTTTCTTTTGTTATCGGCATAATAATTTTATGTTTTGCTATCAGATATCGTTATACAGTGGTGAAAGAAAGCCGTCTTTTGGCGAGGTTTTATCAATATATATCGATTATGGATAATCAGCATAATACATCGGCGGCTTATTTGGCCCAACGGACGGCCTATTTGGAACAAAATGTAGATAAGGATTTGAGCCTGGTTGTCTATAGGCATTATTTTATGCCTAATATCGGCTATGATATCGAAAATAAAAAAATTATATTTGTCGATCCGCAAACCGGCATCCCGGAAGAAGAGCAGCCGGAACCGGAAAAGCAATAGATGTGCTATTAATAAAAGCCTATCTATCAGACAGATAGATGGCTTTTTATTTAGAATTTAGTTAAGGAGTGATCAGTAATGAAAATAGGGGTTTTGGGTTTTGGTAATTTGGGTACTGCTTTTACAACCGGCATCATAACAAAAAATATTGTAGATAAGTCTGACGTTGGTGTTTGTGATAAAAATGAAGAGAGGTTATCCGCGGCAGCGCAGCAACTGGGGATTAATACCTATAGCGATGTTAATGAGATGCTAAAGGATTGCGATATATTAATTTTGGCAGTTAAGCCGCATATTTTTCCGCTGATTGCTCCTGATATTGATAAGTCGCTTTTGAGCGGTAAAACAGTGATGAGTTTTATGGCCGGTACCACGATTGCGGAAATTCGGGAAGCCCTAGCCTTTGATTGCCA
>CAYRML010000108.1:0-3155 GCA_964425485.1 uncultured Peptococcaceae bacterium
TGGCATATTTTTGCACTTGCATGACCGAACCCTGCACCCGTAGATACTCGCCATAAAAGATTTTTTGTCCGTCATCGGCATAAATATAGAGCGTATAATCACAAGGACGGCCATCAATACTATCGGCCTGCAGCAAAAAGCTGTAATGGCCCTCCTCATCAAGAGATTCCACAGAATTTTCCAAAGCCATGCCGCTGACGGCTACTTCATCTCCCTTTTCATAAGGAAAACTCTTCTGACTCGCATCATCAACACTCATCCAGAAAATACCGACGGCAAAAGTAAAGATCAGCAACAAATAAAAATTTTTGCGCCGAAAAGAGAAAAAGGCGGCTGCCGCTCCGGCCAACAAAATAAACAGGGCTATCTGAAAAGACAGCCCTGTCAAACCGCAAAAGGCTATACCAGCCGCAAAAGCCAAACAATGCCAGCATAATGATCTTTTTGGGGCCACACCGTTATGATTCAAATTATTCAACAGTTATGCTCCCTTTAATTTTCTCGAAAGTGGAATCGCCGATACCGGAAACTTTTTTGATGTCTTCTATGGAGCTAAAACGGCCATTGTTTTGCCGATAAGAAATAATGGCGTCCGCTTTGGCCGGGCCGATACCGGACAGAGTTTGCAGTTGTTGGCTACTGGCAGAATTGATGGAGATTTTGCCATCGCCCGCCTCACTGTCATAGCCCAAAGTACTTGTTGCCTCAGCCTGTCCATCCTCGACAGGGACTGCCTGAACTTTTACTGGGACTATAATTTCGTCCTGATCGCTAACAATTTTGGCCAAATTGATGGCCTGAAGATCAGCCTCATCCGTAGCAACAGCCATATCGATGGCATCCACCACGCGGCTGCCCACAGGCAAGGTAAAAACCCCTGGATTTTCCACCGCTCCTTTGACATGCACCAAAATCTGCCCGCTGCTTTCAGAGGAGGTGGCTTCCACTTGGGACAGGATAAGCCCATCGTTATTACCGGCGGCATTCTGCATATAATCACTATATTTACCAGCCGCCATAAAAACAATTATCATCAAAATCACAACGATAATAATTTGTTGTTTATTAAATTTGAATTTATCCCATTTGCTCATAACCCGGCTCCATAGATCATGACAAAATTTTACAATATTTTATATTATTATATAATTTTTGCAATAATTTCACAATCCTTTAAGAAAAATAAATATAAAAAACCCTCCTCTATTTATAAAATAGGGAGGGTTTTTATCTATAAATCATATTAGATCATATGTATTTGCAAAAACTGATCGACGGCTTGCTGGATTTGTGCGCGATTATCATTAGCCAAATTCAGGATGCAGCCGTTGAACCGCTCTTTTATATCAGTAAATAATTGCTGTTGCAGATCTTTATAGATAGGATCAATCTGCATACCTTTTTGCATCACATTACTGTTAGACAGTGATTTTATAACCCCTATACAAGGCACCGGCCCAGCCAAAACCCGATACAGATTTTGGCGAAAAAGATCAGACAAAAGCTCTATGCCGCCGATTTCGTCCAGATATATCAGCTTTTTGCCCTCTGATGCCAGCAACAGCTCGGAGCCGACTTGCTCAAATACCTCAGGGTGAAAACAAGCGCCTTGATCGCCGATTTCAATAAAAACATTATTGGCCTTTTGCTCGGCACAGATTTCCGCCTCCAGCGGGATATCGGCCACCGCCTGCAGACAAAAACCCCTGGGCTGGCTCTTTTGTCTTAGTCTTTGCACCATAAAACCGCCCGTTACCGACAAAAAAGGACGAAGGCTGTCTAAAAGCAACGTGGACTTGCCTATTTGCATCTGCCCCTGAAGAAAGAGGCAATGATATCTCCGCATGTTCATTCTGATTTCAAAGCAGCACGGCGCTCGATCATCTCACCGGCGATACTGATAGCAATTTCCGCCGGGGTTTCCGCCTTGATCTTCAAACCGATGGGGGAATTGACTCTGTCAATATCAGCCTGGCCGAAGCCTTCTTCATCCATCAGTTTTTGAAAAACCGCGGCCACCTTGGTGCGGCTTCCTATCATACCAATATAACAAGCATCCGTGCGCAAGGACTGCAATAAAACATCATAATCATTCTTATGCCCTCTGGTAACAATCACGATATAATCCGTTTTTCTGATTTTTACATCCTTAGCAATATTATAAAAATCGCCCAGGATGATATTTTCTGCCTGTGGGAAAAGATGCGGATCGGTAAATTGTTCCCGGTCATCCATAACCACGCAGCTAAAATCCACATGGGACAAAACTGGCACCAATTCCTGAGAAATATGCCCGCCGCCAAAAATATAGACTCTGCCGGCCTTGGTCAACGGTTCCGAATAGTAGGTTTTACCATTGTCCGCCTTAAAAAGATGGCGAGCCTTGATCAAAGAATCAACATTCACATCAGTGGCGTTATCATCACCGAAAAAGCCCTTGCCCTGCACATAGGCGGACATGCTCCAGGCGGTTTCATCGGAAAGCTCCGTGATCAGCCAGGAATTTACATTTTGCTCATAAAGGTCAACAATTTTTTTCAAAAATTCGGTATTGGCAGCATCTCCACCGGCAAAATATTGAAAATAAACTCTGACATCGCCGCCGCAAATCATACCCAAATCAGCAACTTCATTAGGCGCCAAAGTGAAGCCTTCGGAATAAGATTGCTTATTTTTCAGCACCTCCGCGGCCAATTGCTGCGATTTATATTCAACAGCCCCGCCGCCGATCGTCCCTAAAAACTCCCCCTTGCTGTTCAGCATCATGCGGGCGCCCTCGCCTCTGGGAGTAGAGCCGGAACTGGCAACTATGCTGACCAAAACCGCATCTTGGCCTGAGGCAATGCTTGTATACAATTTTTCAAACAAGTTTTTCACTCTTAAACCTCCTCATACCATAATTATATTTTCTGTATAAGTTCCTGAAATCTTTGTTCCAGTCTTTTAGCGGCATCCTGCCTTTGCACTATGGCCTCATAGGCCAGTCTGTCGTCCCGCCAACGCTGAAATACGCTGGCAAAACGCTGGTCCATGGTCACATGCTCGCAACCTTTGACATATTTATCGGCCAGCGAAACTACGGCTTTTTCATCCATAGCCAAGAGGGATTCTTCCGCCAGATCCATATGTGCGCTTATCACCTCCGCCACCTCCGG
>CAYRML010000109.1:0-2932 GCA_964425485.1 uncultured Peptococcaceae bacterium
ACCTACTACGAAGTTAGTGTCGTCAGAAAAGACACCTACCCAGGTGGAGGATACGGGCACAATGGATTCCTTTTTGGTTCTACAGAAGATGATTTTGGTTACTGGATTCCTCAATGTTTAGATGTAGATTGTGAATTTTCATCTAACTACACAGATTTACACCCAGGTGTTGTTGAGCAATATGAAAGTTGTCCAAACTGTGCTTTGGATGTAGATATGTAAGTCTTGGTTTTTGTATTTAAAAAGCAAAATAATTCTCCCTTGCTATTTTCTCCCGGTAAAATAATTGTTATACTTAAGATAAATAAATACCATGAGGTGACAATATGGGAAAAAATTTCGCTATTATCGGTGATCCTATTGAACATAGCCTTTCTCCATTTATACATAAGATGCTTTATCAAATATATAATATCGAAGCATCATATCATAAACTGAAAATAGCCAAAGGGGAGCTTGCTGATAAATTCCTTTCTTTTGTGCAAAAGTATAAGCTGGACGGGCTTAATGTCACCATGCCTCATAAAACTGATATTATAGGTTTTCTGGATGATATATCACCGGCGGCGTCATTGGCCAAGTCCGTCAATACCATAGTCCGTGATGAAAAAGGGCTGCATGGCTATTCTACTGACGCCTCTGGTTTTATACAGGCCCTGCGAGCCCAAAACCCCCATTTGCTGGCATCAAGGGCCGTATTTTTAGGCGCCGGTGGTGCCGCGGGTGCTTTGGCTCTACACTGGGCCGTGGCGCAAAAAGCCCCCTTGACCATCATAGCCCGCACTGCGGCCAAGGCCTGGGCCATCAACGACGCCATTGCTCAAAACAATGGCTACCAGCCCTTGATTTTGAATTGGACGGAAGATAATATCCGGCGAGCGGCGGGTCAAGCTTCGCTGCTGGTCAATACCACACCTTTAGGCATGGTTGGCAATAGCGAAGATTTCACTGATTTGAGCTTTTTAAGGCAATTATCCCCCTCCGCCTTGGTTTTCGACCTTATTTATGCGCCGCGGCAAACCACATTACTCAAAGAAGCGCAAAAGCTGGGATATGCTACGGCAAGTGGGCTTGATATGCTGATTTATCAGGCAATAGAGTCCTTTCAACTGATGACAGGCATCCGAGCCTCCCTTTCTGATAAAAACAGCATAGAAAAAGCCCTTGCCGAACAAGGACTTGTCTAATAAACTGTCGATTGTAAAAGGGCCACCAATTCTTTTGCCGCTGTCTGAATCATTTTATCATTGATAAAAGTTATGTCGGCGGCTTTTTTATAAAGCTCATAACGCTCCTGATAAAGCTGTTGCCATTTTTGTTTGCAATTGCCCCGCAAAAGCGGACGTTTTCGAGAATCAATATCTTGCATGACCAATTCCGGCGGTCTGTTGATAAAAACAACCAGGCCGCTTTTTTTCATGGTTTTTATATTTTCCGGATTTAAGATAATACCGCCGCCGGTGGCAACTAAGAATTTATCTTTTTGGGCAATTTGCTGAAGTTTTTGGCTTTCCCGTTGGCGGAATATTTCTTCACCCTGATCAGCAAATATTTGATTGATGCTACAGCCATGGCTTTTTTCTATGGCATTATCCAAATCATAAAAATAAAGCCCCAGATATCCTGCAGTCAGGCTGCCTAAATGGCTTTTACCGCTGCCAGGCATGCCAATAAAATAAATATTACCCATATTTATTACCTGCCTTTTTACTTCTTATTTAACAGCTTTCTCTGTTCTTGTTTGCTCAAATCCATTACATACTGTAAAAATTTTACCAGACTTTCCGAAAAACGCTCATCGGGTAATAAAGATAAGCAATCGGCCAAGATCGTAGCCTCTCGAGCCGAATCAAAAATTGGTACCCCTTGACTTTTCTTGATAAGAGCAATTTCTCTGGCCAGCTCCATCCTTTGGCAGAAAAGTTTTACCATCTTCCTATCAATATCATCAATCTCTTTTCTGCACTGTTCAAGTTCCCGCATATTTACCTCCTGTTCAAACCCAAATCCATAAGAGCAATTTGCAGGGCCGATTCCACTACTACCACAGCTCTCGGAACTATGCATGGATCATGGCGCCCCTTTATTTTCAGTGCCAGCGGGCATCCTTTTTCCAGATCTATGCTTTGCTGTTCCTTAGAAATAGAAGGTGTCGGTTTGATGGCAGCCCTAACCACTAAAGGCATGCCATTAGTGATGCCCCCGTTGATACCGCCATTATGATTACTGATCGTAATAACTTTATCATTTTCCAGGGCAAAAGGATCATTGGTCTCGCTGCCTTTGAGGCCGCTGATGGCAAAACCTCTGCCAAATTCCACTCCTTTGACGGCCGGCACAGCAAATAAAAGCGCGGAGATTATGCTTTCCATGCCGGCAAACATGGGATCGCCCCAGCCAGCCGGCAAATTGCAGGCCGCACATTCGATGATGCCTCCTACAGAATCTCCATCCGCTTTGGCTTGTAAAATGGCATTTTGCATAGCCTGGCCTTTTTGTTCATCCAAAACGGCAAAGGGCTTTTGGCGCAATTCCTGTAAAATGGCAGCTGTGATATGGCATGGATCAAACATGCGGTCCCTTATATCGGCTATAGAAGCGATATGGGCGCCCACAACTATGCCTTGTTGCTGTAGCCAGGTTTGGGCCAGCGCCCCGGCAAAAACCAAAGGCGCAGTCAGCCGGCCGGAAAAATGGCCTCCACCACGATGATCATTGAAGCCTTGATAACGCATTTTGCCTGTGTAATCAGCATGGCCCGGCCGCAATACATCAGTGCTGCCATAATCGTCGCTTTTGGTATCGGTATTGGCAATGATGGCGCAAAGAGGTGTGCCGCTGGTTTTGCCGTCATAAACACCGGATAATATCTGCACGGTATCATCTTCTTTTCTGGCAGTGGAAAAATCATCTCTGCCCGGCGCGCGCCTGT
>CAYRML010000110.1:0-2722 GCA_964425485.1 uncultured Peptococcaceae bacterium
CTCAATACCGAAGAGGCCGTCAATATGGCTATTTTGGGTTTGCCCGTGGCCATCATTTGCGCCCGTGCTTATTATGTGGCTATGGAATGGGGTTATTATTCCCAACATCTTAATGAAATTATCAGAATCTGGGAAGGCGGCTTGGCTATTCATGGCGCCATATTCGGCATTTTAGTACTTTTTATTATCTATAGCCGTATCCGCAAGCTGGACTTTTGGCAATGGGCTGATTTGGCTGTGCCTTTCGTATCTTTGGGCCAGGCTATAGGCCGCTGGGGAAATTTTGCCAATCAAGAGGCTTATGGATATCCTACGGATCTGCCTTGGGCCATGTATATAGACGGCGCTTATCGGCACCCAACTTTTTTATATGAATCTATCTTAGATGCCGTATTATTTGTCTTTTTATTCCGTCTGTTGCATAAACCGCATAAAAAATCCACGGTTTTTTGCCTTTATATCATTATCTATTCCGTTGGGCGCTTCTTTATCGAAAGCCTGCGTACGGATAGTTTGATGCTGGGGTCTATTCGTGTGGCTATGTTGGTTTCCGTGGTGGGAGTTGTGGCTGGCATCATTATTCTTTATCTGCGCCGCAAGCAGCCGTTGGTTAATGTGCAGGCAATTCCGGCCGGGATTGATACCATAAAAGAGGCCAAAAAGAAAGAATAAATTATCTGTTGTTAGGAATGGGGGCTTTTCCATGGGCTATGATTATGATTTAATAGTGATTGGTGCCGGCCCGGGTGGTTATGTGGCAGCTATCAGAGCGGCCCAGTTGGGCGCGCGGGTGGCCCTGGTGGAAAAAGAAGCCTTGGGTGGCACTTGCCTTAATAAAGGCTGCATTCCTACTAAATGCTGGTTGGCTTCCACACAAAAATTGGATATGATGAAAAATGCGGCCTCTTTTGGCCTGTCCGCGGAAAATATCGGTTTTGATCTGGCCAAGATCCGTAAACGCAAAAATGATACTGTTAATCGTCTGCGTAACGGAGTCAATTTTCTCCTGCGCAAAAACGGCGTCAAGGTTCATAAGGGTCAGGCCGTTTTTTTGGACGATCATACTCTATCTTTAGGAGAGGGGCGACTCAGCGCCGCCCAATTTATCATCGCCAGCGGCTCTCTGCCGCAGGGATTGCCATTTGCCCCTGCCGGTAATTTGCTGGTGGACAGCGATCAGATGCTTGAGCTGGAGCAGGTGCCGCCACATTTGACCATCCTAGGGGGCGGTGCTATCGGTATTGAATTTGCTTCTATCTGGCACAGTTTGGGCAGCCGGGTAACGATTATAGAAATGGCGCAAAGAATACTGCCTTTTATAGATGCCGATATAGCTGCCTGTTTTACACAGATTTTACAAAAGCGCGGGCTGGATATCATTTGTGGAGCCAAGGTAGAAAAGATCGCACAAGGCGGAAAAACCGCGACCGTGCTGTTAAAAACCGCCGATGGCCACAGCCAGCAGATTGAATCCGACCTGATCTTGGCAGCTACCGGCCGCCGGCCCTATGTAGAGGATTTGGGCTTGGATAAGGTGGGCATCATCTATGATCAAAAAGGCATAAAGGTAGATGAACATTTCATCACCAACAAAGCGCATATCGCGGCTATCGGTGATGTGATCGGCGGTGTGCAGCTGGCGCATGTAGCTTCGGCACAAGGTATCGCCGCTGCCGAGCATCTGTGCGGCACTAAAGCGGAAGGAAACCTGCAGATTATACCATCATGTATTTATACGGAACCGGAGATTGCCTGTGTGGGTCTGGATGAGGAAGAGGCTAAAAAACAGGGTATAGCTTATGAAACCGTCTTCTTCCCGCTGGCGGCTTGCGGCAAAGCCGTGCTGATGGAAGCGAGTGAGGGGCTGGTCAAATTGCTCAGAGGTGAGGATGGCAAGCTGCTTGGCCTTCATATTCTGGCGCCGCATGCCTCCGATATGATAGGCGAGGCAGCTTTGGCCCTCAGCGCCAATCTACCCGTAACAGCTCTTGCCAATACTATTCACCCTCATCCCAGCATTGTCGAATCCTTGATGGAAGCAGCCCATCTGGCAGAGGGAAAACCCATCCATATTATTAAAAGCAGGAAAAATAGGCAAGGTGGCTAATAATATAAGGATTAAGGAAGTGGAAGGAGAGTGGTGTTTTATGAAAGCGAAAGATATAATGAGCAAAAATATCATTTCTGTTAAAGGCACCGCCACTATTGAAGAAATAGCGCAGGTTTTTGTTGATAACCATATTTCCGGTGTACCTGTAGTTGATGATAATGGCGATCTGGTGGGGATTGTGACCGAGGGAGATTTGATCCATAAAAAAACTTCGCCCAGGGCCCCAAGCGTATTGTCTATTTTAGGCGCAACTATCTATGTGCAGGGCGTACATCAATATAGAGACGATTTTGCTAAGTTGCTGGCTATGAGCGCCCATGATATCATGAACAGTGAGGTTATAACCGTCACTCCCGATACCGGGGTTGCGGAAATCGCCGATATATTTGTCAAGAAAAATATCAACCGCGTACCAGTGATAGGTAAGGATGGTAAAATGGTAGGTATTGTCAGCAGGGAGGATATTATACGCTCTTTGCTGATGCCCGATGAGAAAAATTAAAAATGGCGCCTTCAAGGCGCCATTTTTAATTTTTCGATAAGGAATTGAAACGAGCTATTTTTGTTTTTTGCCCCAGCTATCTTTCAAGGCCACAATAAGGTTAAATACCG
>CAYRML010000111.1:0-2685 GCA_964425485.1 uncultured Peptococcaceae bacterium
GCAGAACCGTTGGCGCCGGTGTTGTTACCGCTGTTGCCGACTAAAATTTGTGGCAAATGATTTTTAGACCTCCCGGGGCAGGCGGTCAGAAGCTTCTTGCTCCGAGGGGTTTTTTATGGGATTTCTTCTTAGACTATACTTGACAGTATATTTAAAATATGATAATCTATTTTAGTGCCTCTTTAAAAAGGGGAAAAATGTCCATAAGGAGGTGGCCGCGATGAGAGTGGCTGTTACCCTCGCCTGCACTGAATGCAAAAGACGCAATTATATGAGCAGCAAGAACAAAAAAACCACACCGGATAGAATTGAGCTGAAAAAATATTGTAGTTTTTGCAAAACTCATACGCTTCATAAGGAAACAAAATAATCGTATAGTCTATTAAGGATGTGAAAAAGCATGGCTGCACCAAAAACTACGGTGCCAAGCAACCAAAAAACTAAAAGGACCTCAGGCTTTTTCAAAGGCATGATAGCGGAGCTGAAAAAAGTCCATTGGCCTACTAAAAAAGAGGTAGCAGTTTACACAGGTGTTGTTATTGTGGCTGTTGTAATTACGGCTATCGTACTTTCATTGGTGGATACAGGCTTATCGGCTATTTTTACTCAAGTTTTGGGCTAAATCGCAGAATTGAAAGCTAAGGGGGCTAGAGCCGTTAGGGTTCTATTTAGTTATGGAAAAAAAATGGTATGTGATTCATACTTATGCAGGATATGAGAATAAAGTAAAAGCCAACCTGGAAAAAAGAGTGGAATCCATGAACATGGAGGAAAATATTTTCCGAGTCATTGTGCCTATGGAAAATGAGGTGCAAATCAAAGGTGGCAAGAAAAAAATTACCCCCAGAAAAGTATATCCGGGGTATGTTCTTGTGGAAATGAATATGACTGATTCTTCCTGGTATGTTGTGCGCAATACCCCAGGTGTTACCGGCTTTGTCGGCACGGGGGCCAAACCGGTGCCGCTTTTGCCGGAAGAGGCGGAACGTATTCTGGAACAAATGGGTTATATGGAAAACCGCATTAAAGTCAATTTTACGGTTGGGGAAAGCGTACGCTTGATTGATGGGCCTTTCGAAGAATTTATCGGTGTTGTAGAAGAAATTTATGCAGACAGAGGTAAAATGAAGGTCACAGTTTCCATTTTCGGCAGAGAAACTCCGCTGGAATTGGATTTTTCCCAAGCCGAAAAATTATAAAAGCCCTTGTGCAGGCTATGCCTGCTTTGGAGTGGGAGGGGATTTGTCCCCGGTTTACCACATTTTGAACTAAGGAGGTGTCTCAATGGCAAAGAAAGTAGCAGCAATGGTTAAATTGCAAATCCCTGCCGGAAAAGCCAACCCGGCGCCACCCGTGGGTTCTGCTTTGGGCCCCCATGGCATCAACATTATGGGTTTTTGCAAAGAATTCAATGAACAGACCGCTAATCAGGCTGGTTTGATCATTCCCGCGGAAATCACTATTTATGAAGATAGGTCTTTTTCTTTTGTTCTTAAAACTCCGCCCGCTGCCGTCCTATTGTTGAAAGCAGCCGGTATCGAAAAGGGATCGGGCGAACCCAATAGGACTAAAGTGGCTAAGGTTTCTCAGGATCAAGTCAGAGAAATTGCTACCTTGAAAATGGTAGATCTTAATGCAGCTGATGTGGAAGCCGCTATGCGTATGGTAGCAGGTACCGCCAGAAGCATGGGTATCGAAATCGAAGAATAGTCCGCTAAATTGAGTGGCAGGGAGTTTGCTCCCGCATGACCACGAGGAGGTTTATGAATATGACGAAACATGGAAAAAGATATAATGATATCATAAAAAGTTATGATAAAAATGTGGCTTATGATCCGGAAGCCGCTATCGAAATGGTTAAAGCTAACAGCAAAGCCAAGTTTGATGAAACAATTGAATTGGCTATCAGGCTGAACCTCGATCCTCGCCAATCCGATCAACAGATCCGCGGCGCTATCGTTTTGCCGCATGGTACCGGTGTCAGTCGCACAGTTTTGGTTTTTGCTAAAGGCGAAAAAGCCAAAGAAGCAGAAGAAGCTGGCGCTGATTTTGTTGGAGCTGAAGATATTCTGGAAAAAATCCAGGGCGGTTGGTTTGGTTTTGACGTTGCCGTTGCTACCCCCGATATGATGGGTTCGGTTGGTAAATTGGGTAAATTACTGGGCCCCAAAGGTTTGATGCCTAACCCCAAAACCGGTACCGTAACCATGGATATTGCCAAAGCTTTACAGGAAATCAAAGCTGGTAAGGTTGAATATCGTTTGGATAAGGCGGCCAATGTGCATTGCCGCATCGGCAAAGCATCCTTTGATAAGCAACAATTGTTGGAAAACTATCTGGCGATTATGGAAACTATCATAAAAGTTAAACCGGTTGCCGCTAAAGGCCAATATATCAAAAACATCACAATTTCTTCTACTATGGGTTGTGGTGTTAAGATATCCGCTTTGAAACCGCTTGGTAAATAAGTAAATAATTTAGTATAAAATCATAAATAAACTTGCCATAGACAGTTGGTCCCTGAAAAAAGGGGTAAGTAAATCCGCCAACCGAGGCCAGTGCTTTTTGCCTGATACAGGTATAATTGCCCTTGCCTTGAAGCAAGGGCTTTTGATTTTTAAGAAATAATTGTGGGAGGGGGTGTAATGATGGAAGAGAAAAAACCTCACCGTATTGCCAAAGAAG
>CAYRML010000112.1:0-2632 GCA_964425485.1 uncultured Peptococcaceae bacterium
TTGCTGATATAAGCGGAAGCATCATCACTGATGGGGATATAATTGTCTGCCACAACTTGCTGCCCCTCAGCACTTAAAATAAAATTGATAAAGTCTTCGGCCAAACCGCTGGTCTCCCCTTTTATAGCAATATTGAAGGTTCTGGCTAGCTTATATGTACCATTTTTGACATTTGCAGCTGTTGCTTCCACGCCATCCACCGAGAGTGCTTTTACAGTATCATTTAATGAACCCATAGAAACATAGCCTATAGAGTATTTATCCCCTGCAACTGTTGTCAGCATGACATCTGTTTTGTTAGCAATGACAGCCTCTTTAGTGGTCTGGTCAACTTTTGTACCGTTATCCGATTTCAATTCGATACCGAGAAGTTCAATAAAAGCTTGTCTTGTCCCGGATCCTTCTTCGCGGGATACTACATTTTCCTGACTGTTGCTGTCAAATTGCCTTTCACTTGCACCGCTATTACTATCAGCGCAGCCGGCTAAAATCAAACAAGATAATAATGTAAGTGATGCTAGTAAAATTATGATTTTTTTCATAAGATTTAATCCTCCCTTAATTAAAATTGAATATATTTTTACTTCAATTCTAATATATATTAACCATGTAAAAATCTCATATATTTTTGCGTAAAAAGTTAGTAAATAATACAATCATGCAAAATAGCTGAAACAACTTGAAACAGAAAAGTTGATATGCTATATTATTTATACAAAGCTAATATGCAATTTATAATATTGCATATATAATATTGCCTAAATAAATAAAATAGGAAGTGATTTTATGCCATGTATTAATATTGAAATTGGCAAACTGCCGCTGGAAAAGAAAAAAGAAATTATTGAAAAGGTATCTAAAGTGATGTCCGAAACCACTAATATACCATTACAGGCATTTACAGTCTTTATCAATGAATATGATAGGGAAAGTATAGGCGTTGGTGGAGTGCAATTATCAGAAATGCAAAAATAGTATATTAGTCGCTGTTAAATAGGTAAAAAAACCCTGCTATTCGCTTCACATAAAGGCAAATAACAGGGTTTTTATTATGGCACGCCAAAAGGGATTCGAACCCCCGACCTACGGATTAGAAGTCCGTTGCTCTATCCAGCTGAGCTATTGGCGCAAATGGAGCGGGTGATGGGAATCGAACCCACGTGGCCAGCTTGGAAGGCTGGAGCTTTACCATTAAGCAACACCCGCAAGGGAAAATACATCAATCGGCTATGATAACAGCCGAGGTCTAGTATACCAAAAAAGTTGGCAAACTGCAACAATTTTTTATATAATATTGAACACCTGACCGCTATATAGGTTGCGAAAATAAGCATTATTATTAGATATACAAATTAAAACCTCTAAGAGGAGAACAGCCGGGGATATGCTGTTCTCCTCTTAAAGGTTGAGGCAATCAGGGTATATAAAAGGGGATTGTCTTAATGGATTGGTGGAAGAGGCATAAATTACCCTTTTTAAGGATAATTTATGCCTAAGGAAAACCAATTTGGCATCGGTAACACACTTAAGCAAATAGGATATATTATTCTTGCTTGAGAATAATATATCCTATTACAAATGATTTGTCAAGACTTATTTGCAACATTTTTAAAATTTTTTAATACAGGCAAAACTTTCTGCAAAGCATCTGCGCGATGGCTGATGCTGTTCTTTTTCTCGGCAGGCAATTGGGCCATAGTACAGCCGTACTGCGGCAAAAAAAAGATAGGGTCATAGCCAAATCCTTCTTCTCCTGCCGGGCTAAAAGAGATTTGGCCTCGGCAAAATCCCTGAGTTTCAAAAACAACACCACAAGGCCCAGCGATAACAATGGCACAAACAAATTGAGCCTCCCTGCCGGCTGCCGGTACATTCTCCAGCAAATGCAAGAGCTTACTATTGTTGGCCTCATCATTTTTATCTTCACCGGCAAAGCGCGCGGAATAGATGCCAGGCGCGCCTGCCAAAGCCTCTACCTGCAGACCGCTGTCATCAGCCATCGTGAGCATACCGCTGTAGCGCGCGGCATGTACGGCTTTGATGGCCGCATTGGCTAGAAAACTGTCACCATCCTCTGGCGGCGCGACATAATCGGGAAAATCATGCAAGCTCTTCACCTGCCAGTCGGTCTTGCTCAATAAAAATCGGAGCTCCTCAACCTTGTGTTGATTGCCGCTGGCCAATAATATTTCCGCCATTTATTTCCTCCCTCTAGCCTTCTGACGCATCATAAAAACAACCTATAGCTCCATTGAAGCGTGGATGAGGCAGAACCTGCACCGGCTCGGCAAGAGCCTCCGTCAGCATCTGGACAATTGCCTGATTTTGTGCCACTCCGCCGCTGAAAAGAATGGCCGGCGCCGGCAAATGCCTGGCCAGCAAAGGCAAAATGCGTTTGACCACAGAATAATTGATACCCGCGGCCAATGAAGATAAGGATGTGCCTTTAATAATCTCGCCCACCAGCTCCGACTCACCAAAAACAGCACAGGTGGCTGAAAGCTGTACCGGATCTTCCTTATATGAACCCAAATCCTGCAAACTTATGCCAAGTATATTGGCCATATTAAATAAATAACGCCCACTGCCGGCCGCACATTTGTCATTGGTGGAAAAATCAACCGCCCTTCCC
>CAYRML010000113.1:0-2559 GCA_964425485.1 uncultured Peptococcaceae bacterium
GGGAAAACCACCCTCTTCCATATTAAGATGACAAATCTAATACTGCCCTTTTATATAGACGGAATTATGGGCTTAATAGTTTTGACAAAAACACTCTTTATTAGCAATATTAATGCTAAAATTATAAAATCCTGCCGAATCCTGCCAATGAATGACAACTTAATAAAAAATTTAATTTAAAAAAGAACGGTCCCCCACTAAAAGTTTGACTTATTATGGTCTTCGTTATACAATGTAGACAGTGTATTTATTATGTATTTTTGCTGGTCAGCGCTCGCGAATAACGGAAAAACGGCTTTTTGCTTAGCCCACGGCCCTGCCGAATAATGTGGGTTTTTGAGGATATCAGCAAGCCGCGACCAATATCGGTGGCGGCTTTTATCGACCCTTGGCAATAAACTAGGTATAAAAACTGACCATATGCCCGCCCTATTACCAGCTCCTTTTTCCGCTCTCCTACTACCTGGGTACAAGCTGCAGTAGCCGATCTTGCTATCAAAGCTATTATTTGTCGCATAATTGTCTAAAGCGGCAAGGGCAGCAGTTACTATTGCCATCTTATAGATTCATTCTCTTGAAGATGATATAGTAATTTCTAAAATATGAAAGTTAAGAAATATCAAGGTGATTTTATGATCGATAACAGAAAAAACCTCTATTCTGCTTTACTACTCTATCTAATCACCAGCCGTCGTTGGCTAAAAGGGCGCTCATTAATCGAAGATGTTGAAAAGGCGCTTAAAAATGGTGTTACTTGCGTACAGATACGGGAAAAAGATCTGACCCATCATCACTTTATGGCCGTAGCAAAACCTATTCAAAAATTATGCTGTAAATATGATGTACCTCTTATTATCAATGATAATGTGCGTTTGGCTATGGATATTGATGCCGATGGCCTACATATTGGCCAGGATGATATGAATTTAGTAGAAGCTCGGGCTCTTCTGGGAGAAGAAAAGATTATCGGCGTTTCTGTACATACAGCCAAAGAAGCTCTCCAGGCACAAAGAAACGGCGCTGATTATCTGGGCGTTGGCGCCGTGTTTTCTTCTAATTCTAAAAATTATGCACAAAACATCAGTATTGACGAGCTTAAACAAATTTGTAAAAATACCAACCTGCCTGTTGTGGCTATGGGCGGTATCAATCAAGATAATATTCCTCAACTGCGCGGCAGCGGGGTTATGGGTGTAGGTGTCATCTCCACTATTATGGCGGCGCCCAATATTGCTAAAGCCACACGCCAACTAAAAGAGACGGTAAAAAAATATATTGGAACAGATTATAAGATGCTATTGCGCAAAATTTCGCCTAAAGCTATTATTTTTGATATGGATGGCACTCTTTTGGACTCCTTGCCCGCTTGGGATAATTTAGCTGAAGAATTTCTCTTGAAACGCCATATCCAGCCGCCCGCTAATATCCATCAAATGATTGAAAAACTTTCTTTAGAAGATTCCGCCCAATATTTCTCCTCAAATTTCCCCGTCGTTATGACGGGCGAAGATATATTGGATGTTTGGCATGAACAAATGCTCCTGCAATATGCTAACCATATAAACCTTAAACCGGGTGTTGAAGAGTTTTTATCCATAATGCATAACCTGGGGATCAAGATGTGCGTCGCCACACTTACTGATAAAGACTTAGCAGAAATAGCTTTGGAACGTCTCGGTTTGCGTAAATATCTGCAATTTGTCATCACTGTCGGAGAAGCCGGAAAAGAAAAGACCAATCCTAAAATCTATATAGACGCTGCCCAAAAGATGGGTTTTGCGCCGCAAGATTGCATGGTCTTTGAGGATGCAATTTATGCTGTCTCTACCGCCAAAAATGCTGGTTTTTCTGTCTGTGGTATCATAGACCGACATAGTATTGGTCAGTTAGATAAACTCCATCAAATTTGTGACTTGACTATTGATAGTTTTGAACTCCTATTATAAAAAATCAAAACAGGTATATAAAAAACAGGGCTGAACCCCGAGTAAAGATGGATTATGTTATAGCCCAAGCCAGAAATTTTATATTTTATTCTCTAAAAAATGTCCAGAATCAATATAATAATTGCAGCTATTTTAATCATTGCTGGGTATTATTATATAAAATAGATGCAAAGATACTTCCATTATCCATTAACAGCTTTTTTCATCTTCTTCAGAAATGGTGAGGAGATCACAGAGTGAAATGTCTAAAGCATCTGCAATATTTATGAGCATTTCCATAGAACAAAAACGTCCATAGTTTTTGGCCTCGATCTGGCTCAGATAGCCTTTACTCATATTTGCACGCAGAGCCAATCCCTGTTGAGTAAGCCCCCTTTGACGCCGGTACATTTTAATGTTATCTATTACAGCATCATAGATAGCTTTATTTTCATTAGGGGCCTTTTTTTTTCTTTTCATGAAATCACCACCATTCAAGTTGTTATAAAAATGACTATGTTAATTTTACTACAAAAAAATGACAGAAAAACTATCATTTAGCTAACTTTTTAGACAATATATCGTATAATTTTACAAAAACAGCTCTTGACATATGTCAAGAGCTGTTTTTTGT
>CAYRML010000114.1:0-2516 GCA_964425485.1 uncultured Peptococcaceae bacterium
CTATAGAAGAAATTCAAAAAATATCTCGCAGTATTTTTGAGGACAGAGATACTTGCAATACCGCATTGCAATATGGGGTAACAGAAGGTTATGCCCCTTTGGTGGAAAAAACCGTAACCCGTCTTAAAAACCGTTTTGCTATAGGTAAGGATTTTGACAGCCTGATCATAACCAGCGGCGGCCAACAAGGCCTTGACTTGACAGCCAAAGTCTTATGCAATGAAGGCGATGTTGTTTTATGTGAAAATCCCAGCTTTATTGGGGGGCTTAATGCTTTCCGTTCATACAACGCGCGTCTCGTGGGCATTGATATGGAAGATGACGGCCTTAGTCTTGAGTCATTGGAAAATGCACTCAATAAAGAAAAAAATATTAAGCTGTTGTATATCATTTCTACATTCCAAAACCCCACCGGCATCACTACTTCACTGGAAAAGCGTAAGGCAATTTATGACCTTTGCCTGCGCCATAATGTTATTATTCTGGAAGATAATCCCTACGGAGAGCTGCGTTTTATAGGAGAAGAAATTCCTACGATTAAATCTTTTGATGATGCGGGCATTGTTATCTATTGCGGCTCTTATTCCAAAGTTTTCTCCGCCGGTGTGAGAATCGGCTTTTTATGCGGACCTCAGGAAATTATTTCCAAATGCACCGTGGCTAAACAAGGTGAAGATGTACATACCAATGTACTGTGCCAGATCATGCTGGATAAATTCATAGCTGAATATGACTTTGATGCCCACATCGCAAAAGTACAAAAAATCTATGGCAGAAAATGCGCTCTCATGCTGGAAGGCATCGATAAATATTTTGATAGCAGCATCAAAGCTACTCGGCCCGAAGGCGGCCTTTTCCTGTGGTGCACGATGCCCCCAGGAAGCGATGCCACCGGTCTGGCCAAACGCCTGATAGAACGCGGCGTCTCTATGGTTCCCGGCATAGCCTTTATGTCGGAAATGAATGATACTCCGACTTTCAGACTCAATTATTCCACTCCTTCCGATGAACAGATAAAAGAAGGTATTAAAATCATAGGCGAAACAATTCCCGAATTTTTAAAATAAAACCAATTGATTTTACTGAAAATAGATTTATAAGAAAAAACCAACTTTAGTTAAGTTGGTTTTTTCTTATATGTTCTTAAATTGCTTCTATAATAATAATGGCTATTAAGAATAGGTTTTAAATCGGCAAAATAGAATAACTTTTTCTGCCTTCAACCCCCTACCTGCAAAGTCAAGGGAGTATAAACTATGTGGTGTTGAATGTAAAATCACTACACGCTTCCTCGAAACCACCCCATAATTTTATCCATGATAGCTCATTTCCACAATTTGAACATCATTATCTGAACCATTGTAAATCGATGATAATTGCATCAAGTCGCAGCATGGCCTGGCAAAGACCATCCGCCGCGCTGGGACAGCCAGGCAGATCACTTTGGCCCAACTTCTTCAATATTTTTTCCATATTCAGATTTACGGTATTAATATCGCTGTTTCCATAGGTGCAGGTAATTCCTATTAAATTAGCCTTGGCGCTGCCCAAAAGATAAGCAGGACCATGCCGTCATTAACATCGCAACCTGTATGCCGCAAGTATTATCACAATCAAAAATTATGTATTTTTGTAATACAACAGGTAACTATGATCAAAATAATTAGACAAAAAGCCTTGTGGATATTATCTACAAGGCTTTTTATATCATTTGCCGGGTAAATGGCGCCTAGCTAACTAGCGGCCGAAACCCCATTCTTGCCATTGCCAAATCACAGTTTCGAGAGGAGCTTTTGTATCCAAAGCATAGCGTTCCCCCCAGATCTTGCGATACTTTCCTTGCTCCACCACCAGCTCATTCAGACTATCGCTGTCAACATCAATGATGGCAAAAGAGACAATAGGGCGATCAAGATCGGAGGAAAACCAAAGCGGGCGAAAAGTGTTATCCGTAAGTTTTAAGACAAACAAATGGTTTTTATAGCTCTTATCCTCTCCTTGAAACCAGAAAGGCTTAATCTGGCCAAAACTACCTTTTTTCCATAAGCTGATCACCAGATTTACCGTTTTGTCATTATCCGCATCGCCAAGGACAAAACTGTCAATAGACCAGTCCTTGGGGGATTGCCAAATAATCTGATCATTTTCCCGCACTATCAAACAATGATTATCCAGGATATATTCTTCCACTAGTCCATCGTCATCAAGATCGCCTGTAGCATAGATCGGATTTATTACATCATGCTCTTTGGTCACAAACAGCCAGACAGCGATGATTAAAATAATTACTCCCGCCACCAGCAAAATCTTTTTTACCATGCAGGTACCCGATAAAGATTAGTCCAATCCGGCTGGTCGGGCTCACTGCTGTTTTCCAGCATGGTAAGCCACTTTTTATCTGTCAGACGGTCTGTAGAGGGCCAAGGGAATTCGTAATAAGAATAGACAGCTCCTTTGGCGATGCGCAGTGTACCGTCCACAGGTACAACTGCATAAATATAGCTGATGAAGCCGCT
>CAYRML010000115.1:0-2492 GCA_964425485.1 uncultured Peptococcaceae bacterium
TTCTATATTGCCGCTATGATCTCAATATTTATTTTATATGTAGGATTTGGCGGATATCAGTCACTTACATTAAATAAACTTAATCTTTTTTATTGGATATCTTTTTTATATATTGGATTTATGGCGGCCTTGGGCATTGGTAAATTGATAGCAAAAAAGAGCAAATGTCCTTCGCCGCTTAAATTAATCAAAGATTCTTCGTGGACTCAGCGATTTGTGGTTTTGTTTCTGATGCTTACTGTGTTATCGGCATTATTTTCTCCATATGGTAAAGAAACAATTATTGGCATGAGCCGTTATGAAGGATTACTGACTATCAGTATTTATACAGTAACTTTTTTATTAGTTTCAATTTTTGCCAAACCGGCAAAATGGCAATTATATTTATTTGCATCAGTAATGACAGTATTTTGCATAATTGCTTTATTGCAGCTGCAGGGATATAATCCCTTTTTATTATATCCTGAGGGATACAACTACTTTGATGCTGATATTGCTTATTCAGGTGCTTATCTTGGTACTATAGGCAATGTTGACTTTGTTTCGGCTCTTTTTTGCATAGCTATACCCATATTTTTATTTAGTATCATTAAATTGACAAATAAAGCAAAGTATTTGCTCTTGATTCCGCTCGGCTTATGTATATTAATATTGCTTTGGAGTAATGTGCAATCTGGCATACTTGGTGTTGGCCTTGGTTGTTTATTGACTTTGCCCTTTATTTTTCATGATAATAAAAAGATTCAACGGGGTTTATTGATTAGCGTATTAAGTATTTTAGTGGTGGCAATTGTTATTGTTTGCATATATGATTTTGGCGGTTCCGGGACTTTATTTGAGGCACATGAACTAATAAATGGCAGATGGAATGATAATTATGGTTCTACTCGTTTGTTTATTTGGCGTTGTGTTTTTGAACATGTACCGGATCGATTGCTTTGGGGGGGAGGGCCTGACACTCTTTCCGCAAGGGTAACAGAATATTTTCAAAGATATAATGAAACTTTGGGAATAACTGTGCAAGGATCTATAGATGCAGCGCATAATCAGTATTTAAATATATTGGTTAACCAAGGGCTTCTGGCATTGATCTGCTATCTTGCAGCCCTGGCTGTATCTGTTATTAGGTTCTTGAGGGCCAGAAATAATCATCTTGTTGTAATATTGGGTGGGGCCGTACTTTGTTACTGTATACAAGCTTTTTTTGGTATTAGTATGTTTTTGATTGCTCCATTTTTCTGGTTATCCTGGGCTATGCTGGAGCGAGCTCATAATAGAAATTAAGATTTACATAAACATGATGCGAATTTATTCAATTAAAACATTTGGCAGACCTATTTATGGGACAGCAATAGGGGTATTTATGAGGGAATTTTTAACAATATTGTAGAATATTATGATATAATATATATTAATTAACATAACTTATTTCACATAAATGTAATTAATCTTAGGGAATACATCAAATAACTTATAAATTATCTTATTGTGAATATAAGTCCATATGTCAAGAGGTGTTTCTATGGAATATTACGCTCATTCTTTAGAAGGATATACCTGTGAAAACTGGCAATTACTACATAATCATCTGCATAATGTAGCGGATTTAGCCGCCGCTTTCTGTAGTGTTTTTAATGCCAAGGAGTTAGCTTATGCCGCAGGATTATTGCATGATATTGGCAAGTACCAAGTTGAATTTCAGCGGAGGTTAGCAGGAAGTGCGGAAAGAGTAGATCATAAAACGGCAGGGAGTAAAGAAGCATTAAAGTTTTTTGGCGAGGATTTTTATGGGCTGATATTAGCCTATATTATTTCTGGTCATCATGGCGGATTACCCGATTATGGCAGTGCTATAAATGGGCTGAAAGAAAGACTTAGCAGAGAGGATTTGCCCGATTACTCATATTATCTTGAAGAGATCGATATAAATCCAGAAGCTGTTCTTAATAAACCACCAACCTTAAAACTATCGCAGGGATTGGGCTATTTTACGGCTTCTTTTTTTGTACGCATGATTTTTTCCGCTTTGGTTGATGCTGATTTTTTGGATACCGAGCATTTTATGGATGCAAATAATAGTCTGCGGCGGTCATATAATTTTGACTGGCATGAACTAAATCAAAAATTTGCTATTTTTTATGGAAAATTTGCTGATTGGTCACAATCATATATTAATATAAAACGGCGGGAGATATATGATCAGTGCGTTTCCGCCGCACCGGATGAACCAGGGTTGTTTACTTTAACCGCTCCCACCGGGAGTGGAAAGACCATAGCTTCTCTGGCTTTTGCCCTGCGGCATCGTCAGAAGCATGATTTGCAGCGTATTGTATATGTGATTCCGTATACATCTATTATTGAACAAAATGCCCGGGTTTTTCGTAATATTTGGGGTGATGAAAATATTTTAGAGCATCATAGTAATTTTGAGGTTGATAAAGTTTTTCAAGATGATATTTTAGCTGCTGATAAGATGAAGTTAGCCGCGGAAA
>CAYRML010000116.1:0-2472 GCA_964425485.1 uncultured Peptococcaceae bacterium
GTAGTAACAGCAGCAGCAGTAGTAACAGCAGCAGCAGTAGTAACAGCAACAATGACAGCCCTGATAATTCTAATGGAGCTGCCTATGTCATAGCTGCTGCTTTGGTTGCAATTGCACTAACAAAGGATATGAATGCCAATGAAATGCTGATCCTGGCTAGTTTTTTGTCTCTTGTTTCTACCTGCATCACTATGGAGATAGCCCTGGTTGATATTGTGCCTAACGAATTGCTTTAAAAATAGGGGCAAAATCTTTTGTGTAAATACATCTATATAAAAAGGATACCTGATCAGGTATCCTTTTTTATGAGATTTTCTATATCCTTTTCGCTTAAAATTTTGATGCCTTCTCTGGCCAAAAGAGCGGCAGTTACGCCTTGGCCCGCAATTTTTTTGTGGGCGAAACTACCGTCATAAACAAAATGAACACCGCAGGAAGGGCTGCTTTCCTTCAGTACAGCTGTGGTTGCACCCGCTGCTTCCGCTTGTTCCAGTATCTTTGAAGCGCCATGCAAAAATTCTTTGGTCAAATCAATGCCGTTCTGGCTGAATACTTTGTCCCAACCTTCCAGCACACCTTTACCGCTACCACATTTTATTTCGGCAGGTGGGCGCGGAGTTTCCAATCCGGCCGCCCTTTCCGGGCAAACGGCAATAAAGTCCTTGCCTTCAAGCCAGTCGCAGACTGCTTGATTATAATTATTACCGCCTTCATAGGTGCAATTTTCGCCCAAGAGGCAGGCGCTTACTATGATCATCTTTTCCTCCCTTATTTTTTGATGCCATCCCATCTTGGGCCAAAACATTTCTCTAAAGCACCGATAGCTCGGTCTTTAGCCCCAGGCGAGAGCTCGGCAAGTTGCTTTATAATCTCTTTCATATCTTGCCGTTTAGTATGCCCATCGGATGGGCAACAGCTCTTAGTCACGGCTATATTTTCTTTGCGCACAAAATAAGAAATTAGTGATTCCGGCACATAGATAAAAGGCCGGATGACCGTAATATCCTTTTGATCCAGATAGGTGACGGGATTAAAGGCCCCGATGCGTCCCTCAAAAAAGGTTTTTAGCAGCAAAGTCTCCAGCACATCATCCTGATGGTGGGCCAGCGCCACTTTGGAAAAGCCATTGGCTTTGGCCAGATTATTTAAGGCCCCGCGCCTCATTTTTGCACAAAGGGAACAGGGATTGCTTTCCTTTCTCACATCAAAAACCAATTGTCCGATCTGTGTTTTTTCGTAGTAAAAAGGTATATCAAGGGAGCGGCAATATTCCTCCATCGGTTTGATATCATCAGCCGTAAACCCCAGAGATATATGCCCCGCTGCCAGTCGATATTTGTATTTTGATATAGGCTGGAATTTTTTCAGGGTGTAAAGCAGGGCGGCGCTGTCTTTACCGCCAGACAGGCCTACCATAATCGGGCTGTCATCCAGGATCATATCATAATTTATGATGGCTTTTTTTGTTCTTTTGAACAGCTCATCAAAACCGTAACGCATAGCTTTCTCCTCATCAAAGCAGGAAATTTGTGATATTTTGGCGAAACAATTTAAATAGTTCAGACTTTTTTATAATACCATACAGAACAGAGTTTACGCAAATAAATGTTCACGGGGGATAGGACCTTTGGACCAGAAAACGCCGATGATGCGACAATATCAAAGCATAAAGGAGCAGTATCCAGATGCCTTGCTTTTTTTCCGTCTGGGTGATTTTTATGAGATGTTCTTTGATGACGCCCTGATTGCTTCTAAGGAGCTGGAGATAGTTCTTACCGGTAGGGAAGGCGGCATGGGGCAAAGAGTACCCATGTGCGGAGTTCCTTTCCACTCCGTTGATGCTTATATAGCAAGGCTATTGGCCAAAGGCTATAAAATAGCCATTTGTGAGCAATTAGAAGATCCCAAAACCGTAAAAGGCATTGTCAAAAGGGATGTTATCCGCGTCATCACGCCCGGCACAGTGGTAGAAAGTCAGATGCTGCAGGAAGAAAGCCACAATTATTTGATGGCGGTTTGCGGGCAGCCAGGTGGCTTTGGCCTGGCTTATACTGATATTTCCACCGGGGAATTTTTGGCCACGGAGATCAAAGGCAGTGATAGCGTGGATAGGCTTTGTGATGAAATATCCTGCATCAGCCCGACGGAATGCATTTTGCCGGCCAATCTTTATGACGAGCCGTTTTTTCATCTGCGCCTATTAGGCAAAAGCATCACCAGCCTCAGCCATCCTCATGATGAGGCTTATGTAAAGAGAAATACATCAGAAATACTATGCATACATTTCAAGGCCGCATCTGTAGAGGCTTTAGGCCTGCATGAAATGACTTTGGCCGCCATGGCTTCCGCTTTGATACTGGATTTTTTGCATGCCACACAAAAACGCAGTCTTGATTATCTTGATAAGTTGCAACTATATTCTACCAGCCAATATCTGATTTTGGATAGTGCCAGCAGAAGAAATTTAGAAAT
>CAYRML010000117.1:0-2419 GCA_964425485.1 uncultured Peptococcaceae bacterium
CATGCCAATACGGGCAATGTGCCGGAAAATTATATTAGAAAACAAACCTTGGCCAATGCCGAGCGCTATATCACAGAAGAGCTAAAAGAATGGGAAAGCAAGATACTTTCCGCCTCGGAACGGTTATCTGCTTTGGAATATGATATTTTCTGTCGCGTCCGGGAAGAGATATCGCTGCAGGCCAAACGCATACAGGCTGTGGCCGATGTGATCGCCCATCTGGATATTTTGCAATCTTTGGCGCAGGTGGCCGAAGAAAATGATTATTGCCGCCCGCAAGTAAATGATGAAGATATCATCAGCATCCATTGCGGACGCCATCCAGTGGTAGAAAAGGTTATCGGCTGCGAAAATTATGTGCCCAACGACACTTTGCTGGGCACGTCGGAGCAGCAGATGATGCTTATCACAGGCCCTAATATGGCTGGCAAATCAACCTATATGCGTCAGGTGGCGCTGATCGTGCTCTTGGCCAGGATGGGCAGCTTCATCCCGGCAAAAAGTGCCGTCATAGGCAAAATAGATCGCATCTTTACCAGGGTGGGAGCCCATGATGATTTAGCTGCCGGCCAAAGCACCTTCATGGTCGAAATGTGCGAAACCTCAAATATTTTACGTCATGCCGGGCCCAACAGCCTGATAATATTAGATGAGATAGGCCGAGGTACCAGCACCTTCGATGGGCTAAGCATCGCCTGGGCCGTGGCCGAATATATAGTCTGTAAAATAGCAGGCGCCAAAACACTTTTTGCTACCCATTATCATGAGCTGACCGCTTTGGCTGATGATTATGAAGCCATCAAAAACTATTGTGTGGCCGTTAAGGAAAGAGAGGGTAAAATCATCTTCCTGCGCCAAATCACACCAGGTGGCGCCGATAAAAGTTATGGCATCCAGGTGGCTTCTTTAGCCGGTCTGCCTAAAGACTTGCTGCAAAGGGCCAAAGAAATATTGTTGCAGCTAGAGCCCAAGCATGCCGTGGCAATCAACTCTCCGGTAAATAACGATTATCAGATCACTTCAAATATAGATGCCTGCAAACAGGCTATCATCGATGATATTATTAAACTAAATCCTTATGAGATGACGCCAATGGAGGCTTTGCTGAAGATTGGCCAATGGCAAAAAGAGATCCTGGAGGATTAGACGATGGACGGGGATTGGAAGAAAGATGTAAATATTAATATGGAAAAAATTCATCTTCTGGACAGTCAGACCAGCAATCAGATTGCGGCGGGAGAAGTTGTGGAAAGGCCGGCTTCCGTCATTAAAGAATTGATGGAAAATGCTATTGATGCCGGGGCCAACCGCATCAAAATCAAAATCTTCGGCCATGATCTGGAAAAGATGCAGATCACGGATAATGGCTGCGGCATGAACCCTAAAGACCTGCTGCAATGTGTCAAACGCCATGCCACCAGTAAGATTAAATCTATTGAAGATCTGGATAGTTTGGGGACTATGGGCTTTCGAGGGGAAGCACTGCCCGCCATCGCTGCCGTCAGCCAGATGACAATAATTTCCCGCAGCGGGGATATGAATACGGCTTATGAGACTACGGTGGTCGATGGCCAGCCCGCTAAGCCTCAGGAAGTGGGGGCGCCTCCCGGCACTACTATTATCGTAGATAAACTTTTTTATAATACACCGGCGCGGAAAAAATTTCTCAAAAGCCCTTCTTGGGAGCTGGGCCAAATCAGCGACCTGGTCGGTCGCTTGGCCATGGCTTATCCGCATATATCTTTTGATCTGGAGCAGGACGGTAAACAGATTTTGCGCACCAGCGGCAATGGCCAGATTAATCAGGCGGTTTTGGCCGTTTATGGGCAGGAAGTATTGGCGCATATGGTCGAATTACAGTGGATGCAAAATATCTTGGTGCATGGCCTGGTTTCACTGCCGCAAATATCCCGCTCTTCCCGCCATCATTATACCTTTTTTGTCAATAATCGCTGGATCAGGAGCAAAGAATTATCCGCTGCCGTCAACGATGCCTACCACACTATTTTACCGGCCAAACGCTATCCTATAGTGGTTATTTACCTGCAAGTGGCCCCGGACTTTGTGGATGTTAATGTGCATCCTTCTAAAATGGAAGTAAAGTTTAAGGATGCGCAAATGGTGCAAAATATTGTGCGTGACGCTATTAGAGAAGCCTTGCTGAAAAAAGAAAAGGCTCTGCCCAGCTTGGGGCAGATACATTATACCAAGGAGGATAAAGCTCAAAGCAAAAGCGGCATCAGAACAGAAGAAAAAGATCTTTTGCGCCAAGATAGCGTCAGTGACGCTTTACTGAATAAAACGCCCACCCAATCTGCCAACTATAGTATTAAATTTCATGATAAAAGTCCCGGCTCCCTACATGAATCTTTATATTCTTCCGTCAGATTTACTGATAAAAAAGAAGATATTCCCATTG
>CAYRML010000118.1:0-2417 GCA_964425485.1 uncultured Peptococcaceae bacterium
CCGTAGGTATGGTGCTGGAGGGCAGCATCCATATTGTGGACGAGGATTTTTGGGGCAATCGCAGCATCATCACCGATGCGGGAGTGGGGCAGCTCTTTGGCGAGGCTTATGCCTGTTTGCCAGGCGAAGGGCTGCGCGTCAACATCCAAGCCGCAGAACGCAGCCTGATTCTCTTTTTCGATATAAAGCGTGTCCTCACCGTTTGCACGACGGCCTGCCATTTCCATACCCAGCTGGTGCAAAATATCTTGGGAGAGGTGGCCCGCAGCAATTTGCTTTTGACGCAAAAGCTATCCTATATGGCCAAACGCAATACGCGGGAGAAGTTATTAGCCTATCTTTCCGATCAATGGCTTGTGCAGGGCGGTCCGGAATTCGATATTCCCTTCAACCGCCAACAGCTGGCCGATTATTTATGCGTTGACCGCAGCGCCATGTCCAATGAGCTGTGCAAGCTGCGTGATGAGGGCGTGCTGCATTTCCAGCGCAACCATTTTGTTTTCCAGGGGAAAGAAAATTAAAGAAAGAAAATTAAAAAGTATCGTTTAGAATAATCTTGATGAAAGGATAACGAATATGAGTAAAAAGATAATGATATTAAACGGCAGCCCCAGAGAAAATGGCAATACGGCAGCATTGGTAGAGGCATTTCAGGAGGGGGCGGAATCTGGTGGGCACAGCGTCAGCCGCTTCGATCTGCAAAAAATGGATATACATTACTGCTTGGGTTGTTATGGCGGTGGCCAGGATGCGGCCAGTCCTTGCGTGCAAAAGGATGATATGGATAAGATCTATCCCATATACCGAGAGGCCGATATCGTAGTTTTGGCCACGCCCATGTATTATTGGAGTTTCAGCGCGCAGCTCAAAGCAGCCCTGGATCGTCTTTTCGCGGTGGTGGAAAATAGCAATGATTATAAATCACCATATAAAGAGTGCATGCTGCTGATGCCGGCTGGGGATGAGAGCGAGGAAAATTTCACCCCTGTTATTAATTATTATGAGAGCTTGCTGGGATTTTTAGGCTGGAAAGATTTGGGAAGGGTTCTGGCCGGCGGCTTGCTCTATGTCGGCGATATCGAAGGCAAGGCCTGTCTGGCCCAGGCCAAGGCCCTTGGTGCCTCCATCGTATAAAGGCTGGCCTTCTGAGCCAGAATAATAAAAAAGGTGGCCATATTTAGAAACGGTAAAGATGATATTGGCTGCATCTACGGAAATATCGCTGGACATAACCTTATAATTGCGATAGGGGTCTCAACAACTAAGACAGCTAAATTGCGCCCGTGGTATTGGCGGCCAAAGCAGTTGTTGCCATGATTGTGTTGCCATCGGCGCCGGTAGGGCCGGCACCAACAGACAGGGCAATTGTAAGCCACAGTCGCTCTGTCTGCCGTTTACTATTTACCGTGATTGAAGGAAGCATCAGCGGAACACCATCTGAAAAAATATTAATTATAGTTCGCAATTGTTCGCTATTTTTCTCTTGCAATTAAATTTTTTTAAGCATATAATAGTACAATATATATAATACATACTGTTAACATTATTCGAAGAAGGTTTTTAGATATGATAGTTCGTCCGTAGGATATGAAATATAGTCAAATAGGGAGTCGGGACTATAATAATCCATGCTATCAATTATTTTAAGGAGGTTTTTATGGAAAAATCCGACTTGAAAAATAATCTAATTCGTACACTTGCCCGGATGTACGATAAAGAGTCCTTCGGCATACTAATGATTTTTTTTCAAGGGGAAAACCGTGTGCTTCTATACTTGTCCGAACATCCCGATATGGATGTTTACTCCTCTCTCATCAGTGACAAGCTGCATGTATCAAGATCAAGGGTAACGGCTATCCTAACAATGCTTAGAAAAAAAGGATATGTAACATTGAAAATGTCGGAAAATGATAGACGGCGCATGCTTATAAAAATTACTGCTGAAGGACTTGCATTCATAAGAGAGAAACAGAAATGGGCCGAGCGATATTTTGAAATTCTTGTTGATGGTCTTGGCGAGGAGAATACAGTGGAATTGACTCGTTTAGTGAAAATTAGTGCGGATATTATGGAAAAAAAGTCTTTGGAGAATGGAGATTGCAAAAGAAAATGAGAGGTGATCAGATCAAATGGAAGTAAACAGGAAAATACTGCTCGTTTATCCCGAGTCTCCTCAAGATACGTTCTGGGGCTTTAATTACGCATTAAAATTTATTTCGAAAAAATCCAGTTTTCCCCCTTTAGGTCTTATAACCATTGCGGCAATGCTTCCTGACAAATGGGAAAAGAAGTTGGTTGATATGAACGTTTCCGCTTTAAAGGATAAAGACATCCTGTGGGCTGATTATGTATTTATCAGCGCCATGGTCATACAAAAAGAATCCTGAGATAATGTACTAAATGAAGCTTATTTAAGA
>CAYRML010000119.1:0-2359 GCA_964425485.1 uncultured Peptococcaceae bacterium
CTAATTTTTTATTAACCAAACCTACCAAAAAATATTCCAGATTCAGATAATCGTTTTGTTTTTGCTTGCGCCTCAACAGCTCTACCAGCCGCTCTTGGCTATATGCCGGCAAAATATCAAGCACAAGCAGCATTTCTTGCAAATCAGCTTGAGGACAAACAGAGATGGCTCTTGATAATTGCAAGACCGGCGGGCCGGAAATGCCATATTCCGTAAAAAGAATTTCCCCCTCTTCCCTTCGCAATAGCTTGCCCTGGGCCAAAAGGCTGACAGCACCCTCTATCTTGATACCCTGCAAGGCCTTGGGTAGTTTATCCTGAGTTTTCACCTGTACCAAAGCAGGATAAAGCGGGGCCAGTCTGTGGCCCAGTTTTTCCGCCAAATCATATTGGGCAAATCCACCGGAAAGCTGCGGAGCCGCTGCTCCACCAGCAGCTAAAATGACCTTGCGCGCTATAACCATCATATCAGCCGTATGCAAAATAAAATCATCCGCTTGCGGCAGCAATTTTTTCACTTCCTGAGCTGTGATTATATTTACATCTAAGGCCGCAGCTTTCAGACGCAAAAGATCAAGAACCGCCGCAGCCTGTCCACTGTAGGGATATATTTTCCCATTCTCTTCCTCCCGGCAAATAATGCCCAAGGAAGCAAAAAAATCAATCACAGCAGCTGGCGAATAAAGTTCCAGCACCTTATCAATAAAATCAGAATTACCGCCATGATAGTTGGCCGTTGAGCAAACAGCATTGGTTAAATTGCAGCGGCCATTACCTGTGGCCAGCAGTTTTCTGCCCACTCGCTCTTTCTTTTCCAATATCACGATAGAGACGGGCTTATGATATCGTGCGGCAGTCTGTGCCGCACGGATAGCGGCCAGCAAACCTCCAGCACCACCGCCGATGATTGCCACATCATATTCAATACTGTTTTTGCTCATCAAGTTCTCTCCTAAACCATATTATTTTTAATTTTATCATCAATATACGCATTATGCAATTTTCCCCATAAATCTAGGGAGCGGCCAATACTTTTGTATTGGCCGCTCCTATAGAAAGAGGTGGATTAATTATCGTTTTCAATAAAGCGTTGTATAATAGTTGCGATTTCTGCCCTGGACGCTTTTCCTTGAGGATCAAGGCTGCTACCGTTTTTACCGGTCAGAATATTTTTTCCTACAGCCCATTTCATAGCATCCTCAGCCCATTGAGAGATTTGTTGCTTATCAGCAAAAGAGATTAAGTCTTGGCTGGCACTGATGTCATAGTTTTTATACTGTGCATAACGATACATGACAGCTGCCATCTGCTCTCTGGTCAAGGTCTTGCTAGGCTCATATAGAGAATTTCCTACACCGCCCACAATATCCTTAGAAAAAGCCCAGATTAAAGCTGGATAATAATAAGCTGTATCGACAACATCGGTAAAGGCATTATCAGCATCTAAAACCGGTTTGCCTTCCATCCTCCATAATATAGTGACTATTTCTGCACGAGTGATAGCATTTTGCGGAGCAAATAATGTTGCAGTCTTGCCGGTCATCAAATTTTGTTCACAAACATAGCGTACATTATCGAAAAACCAATCTGTACTCTTAACATCCGTGAAAGGATTAGCCCATTGATTAACTATAGGCGTTTCAACTTTTTTGAAATACACTTTTACTGTGGTATTTTCACTTATACCTTTGATGCTGAAACCGTCACCGGAAACGCTGATCTTTTTATCGTTTACCAAAACATAATCCAGTTCATAACCATCATTTATTGTCAATTTGAAGCTGACATCTTTATCTTCTTTGACTTGGAAGCTGCCGCTGGGATCAACACTGCCCCCAGTATTGCTGGTTACAGTAACGGAATACTTGTCGCTATCGGGTATATAAGCCTTGGTTCTGGGAGTAGTATTTGTGGCGGTAAAACGGCTGAGCTGGCTAACAGTAAAACTCATACGATATCCGCTGGCGCAGGTTGCGTCGGCAGTAACCGTAGGCCTTATGACTTCCACCCCACCACTATGCAATTCATGAACAATGATCAGGTTAGCGGCATCAACACTGACCGGCACAGCCATGGAAATAGTGATGGGGGCCAAGGGCTGCAAATCAGTAATAACATTTTTGCCGGCGGTATTTAAGATTTTTAAATCGATATCAAAGGCAATTAAAGATGCATTAGCCGGCACATTATCCGGCAGTATATCAGATGCCGGCGGATCGACAGCTGCCACCGTGACATGCGAATGTAATGGTTCAGCAGCAGAAGAAGGCACACTTAAAGCAGCGCCTGTTATTGCTATAGTTGCGGCGTCCACACCATCCGGCAATACCACACTATCATCAACGGTTGTTGCTTCAATG
>CAYRML010000120.1:0-2218 GCA_964425485.1 uncultured Peptococcaceae bacterium
TAATTATCATAGTTCTTCTGATCGTTTTTTTAGTAACTAAGGACGACCTGGCCCGTCATTTTATCTATCCGGATGATTATTATGAGGAGATAATGACGGCCGCACAGGCTAATGATATTGATGCTGCACTGCTCTTTGCCGTGGTCAGGGAGGAAAGCGGATTCGATAAAAACGCGCTCTCCAATGTGGGTGCGCAGGGGCTGATGCAGCTGATGCCGGACACGGCGGAATGGATTTGCGACAATGCCCCTTTCGGCTATGATTCGGTAAGCGATGTCTGGGATCCGGCGGCCAATATCATGATGGGGGCCTGGTATCTCAATTGGCTGGCTTCTACTTATTATGATGGCAATCTGGCGGCGGCCATCGCGGCCTATAATGCCGGCCAGCAAAATGTCAACGATTGGCTCAAAGAAGGTCGATGGGACGGCTCTTTCCAGCAGGCGGAGAATATTCCTTTCGGGGAGACGGCAGCTTTTATAAAGTCGGTGGATAAAAGCCGCCACAAATATGAGGAATTATATGCTTTTTCCACAAGCAAATATAATTGATGAGGGAGACCATGCGTAAGATATTTGTTGTAATATTATTATCCATCGCTGCTCTGATGCTCTTTGCCTGCCAAGGTGGGGTTAAAGAAGTGGATGAGGGCGGTAGCGTAGCGGCCAATGACGGCATATTGCAATTGGCTCTGGCCTCGCAAATACAGACCGTTGATCCGGCCTATGCCCAGTCCGATGCCGAGCTTTTGCTTATCGATCTGGTTTATTCCCGCCTGGTCGAGATTAAAAATGGGCAGGTCAGTCCTGATCTGGCTGAAAGCTGGGAAACCTCGGCCGATGGTTTGACCTACACCTTTAATCTGCGGCAGGGAGTGCTGTTTCATAATGGCAAAGAAATGACCGCGGATGATGTCAAATTTTCTTTCGAGCGCATACTTAGGCTAGCGACGCCTACATATTATATCTTCGATAATATTAAAGGAGCATCCGATGTTTTAAACGGGGAGAGTAAGACCGTCAGCGGCATCGTAGCCGTGGATGATTATAAGTTGAAAATCACGCTCAAATCGGCACAAAATAACTTTTTGACCTTTTTGACTCTACCGGCGGCCTCCGTGCTGGACAGAACGGAGCTGGTGGAGCAGGGCGAGCAATATGGACAAGCTTCCACAGAAACAGCTTCTTTTCCCTTGCCCTCCGGCACAGGAGCTTTTGCCTTGGGAGAATATACGGCTGACAAAACAGTGACCATCGGCCGTTTCGCTGAATATTTCAGAGGCGCCATAGCCATCAACCGTGTGGAATTCCCGCAGGATATAGCACCGGCCGATGCCATGGTCAAGTTGGAGGCCGGCGATATCGATGTGGCGGAAAACTTATTGGCATCAGGCATGGAAGATGATGGCGGCGTTACCGGATTTTTGCGCATAGAAAAGCCTGTCCGTCAAATACGCTATCTGGTCATCAATCCGGATATCGCGCCTTTAAACAATCAGGCGCTGCGTAAGGCTATTTTTGCTGCCATTTCCGGCAATGAGATAGCGCAGAAAGTCAAAAACGGTTATGGTATTTGTCCGGCGGAAGGCTTGACCAGCTATTGGTATAATTTATCGGTCAATGCGCCGGCGCTCGGTTATGATACGGAGTTGGCTGCGGAAAAATTTGCCGAGGCCGGTTATGCCGATGGCCGGGGCTTGCCGGAGCTGACCTTGCTCTGCGGCCCTAATGCGGAGGATATGGCAATTGCCGCTGAGATCAAAAGCGATCTGAAAAAATTCGGCTGCCAAGTGGCCGTAAAATCTCTCTCTTATCGGGAACTGCGTACGGCCATCCGTAAAGGTGAGGCCTCGTTCTATGTGGGCTCTTTCTCAGATAAAAGCGGTGGGCTAGATGTGTTTTTTATGGAAGTGGTGGATGCGGATTATCAAGGGGTGATCCCGGAAGGCTCCTGGAACACAACGCTTAACATGGCCTATAATGCCGGCGACGATAATAAACAGCGGCTGTTCCAGCAGGTGGAACAGCAAATGGCAGAGGGTGGCATCCTGCTTTGCCTCTATTTTGAAATCAGCGATTATACCATAGACCAATCCTGGAATGGCCTGAATTTAGATAATAGCGGCACCTTGAATATCAACCAATTGCTGACAAGTGAATAACGCCCAATAATTGCATAAAAATACAAAACGTTACAATTGAGAAATCAATTCGATATT
>CAYRML010000121.1:0-2153 GCA_964425485.1 uncultured Peptococcaceae bacterium
GGCGCTGACCAACCATTTTCAACAGACCACGACGGCTGTGAAAATCCTTTTTATGAACTTTCAAATGCTCGGTCAGATGGGTGATACGTTCCGTCAAAATGGCAATTTGCACTTCCGGGGAACCGGTATCGCCTTCATGAATTTTGAATTTTTCGATGATTTCTTGTTTTTTAATTGCATCCATATCTTTGCTTACCTCCTTAATTCTTAATACACCGTCGTCCAAGAAAAGCGCTGGAGTCGGCACTGATCTGAGAGCGCGGCAAAACCTTTATTAGTATACTCTATTTTATGGGCTTTGGCAAGTGTTGATGACAAGAAAAATCCGCAAAGAACGCTTGCGCGTCTTGCTTATCCTGACATAGCTGATGCTTCAATTGCAAAATATCGGCAAAGCATTGTTCCGCCCGCAAATGGCGGCAGAAATAAACAGTCAGCTCCTTGTCATAAAGCTGGAGATTGTCCTGCGCAAATAAATTCACCTCCAAAAGCAATTGCTGCTGCCAGCCTAAGGTAGGGCGATAGCCCAAATTGGCAATGCCGTCCCAGGTTTGGCCGCCGCATTCGCCGCGCACCGCATAAACACCGCAGGCGGGCAGAGGCACGCCCTCAGGCGGGATGATATTGGCCGTGGGGAAATCCAAGGTACGACCCAGCTGATTTCCCCTAACTACTTTGCCCGAAACAAAATAACAATAACCAAGCATAGAATTGGCAGCCTCTAAATCCCCTTGCAGCAATTGGGCCCGGATGGCAGAAGAAGAAATCAGACCATAATCGCAAATAACTGCCGGAATAATGCTGACGCCAATATCGAATTTTTGGCAAATATCCCTTAAAAGCTCTGCATTACCAGCAACATTTTTGGCAAAAAGAAAATTAAAACCTACTACAACATGACGGCAGTTATATGTTTCCAGCAAAATCTGCTCCACAAATTGCTGCGGAGATAAATTAGACATAAATTCATCAAAAGCTAAGAAATGCACCTCATCCACAGAAAAAAAACGATATAAGAAATCTCTTTTTTCTTCCACTGTAAAGAGCAGCTCCGGCCCCTTGCCACTGAAAAATTTCAGCGGATGAGGCTCGAAAGTAATTACTTCGGCCGGAAGCTGCATCTCTGTGCTTTTGAGATGCAGTTCTTCCAACAAAGCCCTGTGTCCAAGATGCAATCCATCAAAATTACCTATAGCCACCACGCAACATTTGTCTTTATCAACCATTTTCTGTTTTTGTGCCATTCAGTTAACACCTACCAAAACTTTTGTCATTGTCAAAAAGCCGCCTTTTACCTGCCCGATACCGAGCAAACGGCCATTTTCATCTTCCACCCTGCATACAGATATAGATCCTTCATGCCAAGCCACAGCATTGCCATGGCAAAGCTTCTGTAATTGTTCATTTTGAGCCACCAAAAGTGGCAAATGAGCTATGCCATAAGCCAAAGGCAGCAAAAAATCTGTGCTGTTAGCCTCGGCCAATCTGCTCAATTCATCTATGGTATAAGCCTCGTCAAGCAAAAATGGGCCTACCTCTGTCCTGATGAGGCCGGCCAGATGGGCACCTACAGCCAGCAGCTGCCCCCAATCATGGGCTAAGGAACGGATATATGTGCCTTTGGAACATCTGATCTCAATTTCTACAGATGGACGATCACCGCTAAAATCCCCGCCCAAATATTTTATATCATATATGCTGACCTCGCGTGGTTTTCTTTCCACTTCTTGACCAGCCCTGGCCAACTTATATAGAGGCTGTCCCTGATATTTAAGCGCCGATACCATCGGCGGTATCTGCTCAATCCGCCCACAAAACTTGGGAAACAGATCCAACACCTGTTGTTCTCTGATATGTGCGGCGGATTGCTCCATCACCACAGCGCCATAAGCATCATAACTGTCGGTCTCTATACCAAAGACCACCTTGGCTCGGTAGGTTTTGGGGCAATCAGTAATAAACTCGGCCAGTCGCGTAGCTTTGCCCAGACAAATTGGCAAAACTCCCGTAGCCATAGGATCCAGCGTACCGCTATGCCCTACCTTGATTTTCAGGGCCCGACAATGAAAAAGCCGCCTCACAGCAGCCACAACGTCATGAGAGGATTTACCGCTATCTTTATTGACATTGATAAAGCCATCCAAATCAATAAG
>CAYRML010000122.1:0-1724 GCA_964425485.1 uncultured Peptococcaceae bacterium
TCCTTGACTTCGCCGGATTCCTTATTGATGAGGCGCACCTTGACACGCAATGGCGTGGCATAAGTTACATCCCGTTCCTGACATTCGTCAACACAATATTTAGGCTCCCCTAAAGAGTAATCGGCAAACTCTAAAATCAGATTGCCAGTAAAGTCCTGTATGGGAGAAATGTCCTGGAAAATTTCTTTCAAGCCTTGATCCAAAAACCATTGATAGGATTTTTTCTGTACTTCGATCAGATTTGGCATCGATAAAACTTCAGGGATTTTAGCATAACTTCTGCGTTTTCTTCTCTCACCTGCAACAGGATATTTCATTAAATAAATCACCCCTTATAGAAATGGACAAACAGCTATAAATAGCATCTTCAAGCAAAAAACATTTTGTATTTTACCGTCTGAATAATGTAAAAAATTGCTACTAACCCACAATAATGGCATTTTCTTATAATAGCACAGAAAAAAAAAGAAGTCAATCATTTCGTCATATTTTTTAGCATATTAATATATTTTCCTCATATACACAGCAGCTCCGACAATTGATTCCTTTTTTTATGACGCCCTTTATCCTCACCCCTACCACATAACAGATTTACCATATAAATATTCAACACATAAATATTCTATATAACAAATTGCAAGCTCATATCAGACTATATGATTATTTATTTTGTTTCCAAAAACAGAAAGAAATATAAGCCTGTTTAAATAAACACATAAAGACACCGCAAGTAAGTTGCGGTGTCTTTATATATTGACTCCAATAACTATTGCAATTCCACAGTTGCACCGGCTTCTTCCAATTTGGCTTTAAGGGCTTCGGCATCCTCTTTGCTGATATTTTCTTTAATGGGTTTGGGAGCGGCTTCAACCATATCTTTGGCTTCTTTAAGACCCAAACCGGTGATTTCCCTGACCACTTTGATAACGTTGACTTTTTTGTCACCAAAACCGGTAAGAACAACGGTAAATTCGGTTTTTTCTTCAGCAGCAGCGGGAGCAGCGCCGGCAGCAGGAGCAGCGGCTACGGCAACAGGAGCGGCAGCAGAAACACCAAATTCTTCTTCAAAGGCTTTAACCAATTCGGCTAATTCCAAAACAGTTAAACCTTTTACCATTTCCAGAACATCATTAACTTTAGACATTTTATTTCCTCCTTAAAAATAGATACATTTTATTCGTTAAGAGAGCTTAACTCGCTTCTTTTTGTTCACGTACTTTGTCCACAACAGTGACCAACTGGCGCAGCAAGCCAGCAGAAACACTGGCAAAACCGTATAAAGGAGATTGCATGGAACCCAGTACTTTGGCAAGCAGAACTTCCTTAGAAGGCAGCTTGGCCAAGACTTCGATCTCTTCGGCGCTGAGTAATTTATTATCCATCCAACCGACTTTGACAGATGTTTTCTTACTGCCTTTAATAAAATCACTGATTATCTTGGCTAATTCAGCTGGTTCATTACCAAAGGCAATAGCTGTGGGGCCGGCAAAATAAGGATCCAAATCGGTAATACCTGAATTATTGCAGGCAATTTTCAGCAAAGTATTTTTAGCTACAATATAATCAATACCGCTTTCACGCATTTTTTTTCTAAAAGCTGTATCTTCCGCCACACTAATACCACAGTAATCGGTCATAATAACTACTCCTGCCTCATCAAACTTGGCTTTTAGTCTGGCAACTTCTTCTTCTTTGGCAATACGTTGAGGTTTTTTCTCTTCCAT
>CAYRML010000123.1:0-1667 GCA_964425485.1 uncultured Peptococcaceae bacterium
CAGCTGCCTGTATTGAGAATCCGATTTATCAACCGGCAGCTCATCTATAACGTCGGCATTATTAACTAAGTTTGAAATTAAGTAGAATAAATTATGTCCCAGCTCATTATGAGTATAGTAATCCATGCCGCCAATCTCGGAAAATATATTTAAGCTGAGTATTCCTTGATCGGCGCTAAAGAGCGCACTATACTCGTTCTTAGATACAAGCTGCCAATTAAAAGGTATTTGTACCTGGTAACCAGAAGAATGCTCATATTTTTGCGGCGACATATAAGATAAACGCAGCTCATCCTCATTGCCACAAGCAAAAGTAAGCAGCAAAATACCACATAAAAGCACCGCAATTATGACTGATGACCATATCTTTGCCAATTTATTTTTCATCTTATTTTCCTTTTTGTTAAGATATTATTTTTCCTCTAAATATGCCAAAGCCAATAAAAGCGCCTCTTGCCTGGTTTGTCGGCGCACCTCCTGCCGATCGCCGGCAAAAAGATGGCGGCGCACCCACAAAGTATCGGCTGCCACCAAAGATATATATACCAATCCCACCGGCTTTTCCGCACTGCCGCCATCCGGGCCTGCGATACCCGTCACGGCAATGGCAATATCTGCTGCGGACAGGGCTTGCAGCCCTTTTACCATAGCAGCCGCCGTTTGCTCGCTTACCGCGCCAAACTCCGCCAAAGTCGCCGCCGGAACGGATAAAATCCGCTCCTTTGCCTGATTGCTGTAACTTACTATGCCATAACCGAAGCACTTAGAACTGCCAGCAATAGAAGTAAGCTCCGCAGCAATACCTCCGCCTGTACAGGATTCTGCCGTTGCTATGGTAAGATTTTCCGCTATCAATTTGTCTACAAGCCTTTTGGCTATATCTTTCATTATTATTACCTCTATTTGCTGGTAAAAAGAAATGAGCGTCCGTTGATGATATATTCCACACCGGAATATACCGTAAAAAACAAAGCGACATAAACAAAAATTTGGGCCAGAACACCGGTGAAAGTGCAGCCGAACCAGCTTGTGTTCTGCAATAACAACAAAACTACCGCTATGATCTGGCTGACTGTCTTAAATTTGCCCATTTTGGAAGCGGCGATAACCACACCGTTATCAGCCGCGATAGCCCTGAGGCCGGTAATGATGAATTCCCGACAGAGGATCAAGATCACAATCCAGGCGGCAATCAGCTGAAAATCAACCAAGGCAACAAGCGCGGCCGCTATCAGCAATTTATCTGCCAAAGGATCCATAAATTTGCCCAAAGTCGTGATTTGATTGCGGCTGCGGGCAATATAGCCATCCAGGCCATCTGTGGCTGCCGCTATAATAAAAACAATGGCCGCCACCGTAAAAGCCGCGCCGGCGGGCAAAAGATACAAAAGAAGTAAAAATACCGGGATCAGGCAAATGCGGGCAAAAGTTATGCGGTTAGCTAAATTCATATCTTTTCTCCTATCAGATCATAAATATCGCAACCAGTGATTTTGACCTTGACAAAATCACCAGCTTTAAGACCTTGAGCAGTAAAATATATAGATCCGTCAACCTCCGGTGCATGATATTGAGAGCGTCCCTGATACCATCCCGGCCTACCTTCCACCTCCTGCTCTGTCACAACCAAAAGCTCTGTGCCGATATGGCGGGACAAGCTCTGTGGC
>CAYRML010000124.1:0-1578 GCA_964425485.1 uncultured Peptococcaceae bacterium
ATAGCGGCTATAAAAATCAAATGTGTCATAAGACGTTAACACAAAATTGTCCGCCGCGTCTTTGACCGCAATCTTAACGGCGGCGGAGCCTAAATCCAATCCTGCAAACATCAAGAAACCCCCAACATATTGATAAAAGTCTCTACCCGCATACGATTACGGGCATCCAAAGCCCCAGGTTGATCACCCTCTAGAAATAGCAGTGGCAGCGGCAAATATTTGCGGAACAAAATATCCTCAATTTGCCGGAAGCAAAAACTTTGCGTGTAGTGGATGACAGCATCAATTCGGCGCAGCCGTATCTGCTGCACAATATCCTCGATACGATATTTTACATGATAAGGATAGGTGTATAGCTGGTACTGGCTAACTATATCTTTTTCAGCATAGGGCATGGAAAATTGCCTCTGCACCTCGTTAAAAACCACTTGCGCACCTAATTCTTCCAGATATTGATAGAGGTCGTCTATGATAGTTGGCACACCAATGACCCCAATGCGGGGGCCTTTGGCCAAAGGTTTGCGTTCTTTAACTTCCTTGATAAACTCTTCGGCCTGCTTGGCAAAAACTTCCGGCTGACCGCAAAAATCACTGCAAGAAATCTGCCAATAGTGATTCTCAAAGCCGCCGACTTTATTTTCCTGCCAGGTCAGACGATCAATCTCCCAAATAGGGCGGCGTAGCTGATCCAGCCTTTGCTTTTGCCGCAAGACTTCATGCCAATCGGCGCCCAGCCGCTCGGACAGACTTTGCAGCTGAAAAAGCAATTGCTTTCTCTCCCTAGCAAAAGGAAAGGAAAAAGGGATAACGTTGATCCCTTTTTCCTCCAAAGTTTCCATCAGAGCATGGGTCTGAGAGCAATCTCCCTCCATAATTGCGACCACCTGATCCACAGCGCCAAAGCGAGTGACCATACCATAAAGTCCTTTGATCCAGCTGCAAACATTACGGGGATAACCATCCATTTCAGCGGCCTCGATAGACTGTTGCCGCTCCGAGCTTGTAATAAAAATATTATTAAGATCCACGGGCACCATGCCAGCAGCATAGATGATTTCCATAGGCGCCGTGGAGGTCATGCCGATTTTTTCCATACCTATCTCCAAGTAGATTCTTTAAGTAGATTTTATTGGCCGAAGTAAGCCACCAGTCCGTTGACGATGCCTTGGGCCAAGGCAGCCTGTCCGCTCTCCGAAGCCAAATAAGTATTATCGCTGGGATTAGTAATAAAGGCTGTTTCTATCAATACCGCCGGCATATAGGTCTCCCGCGTAACGGCAAAATTAGCCTCACGCACACCATAATTACTCAAACCGGTAGCAGTCACTAGGTTTTCTTGTATGAGATTAGCCAGCAGCAAGCGTGCGTCTCTATCATAGAAAGAATTGCCCACAGGCGCATAAAACCAAGTCGAAGTTCCGTTGGCATATGGATCCGTAAAAGCGTTAGCATGTATGCTGACAAAAACATCAGCACCGGCATCATTAGCCATACCCGCCCGGTCATACAAAGTCATAGTTTCCGGCACATCCGTCCTTGTCAATATCACATCAGCGCCCAGATTTATCAACAAATCTC
>CAYRML010000125.1:0-1558 GCA_964425485.1 uncultured Peptococcaceae bacterium
AATCGCGAAGAAGATATGGGGTATGATGGATTGCGCAAGGCTAAGCTTTCCTATCACCCTATCCGGATGGAAGTTAAATATCTTGCCGAAACTATCCCTGAACAGCTGGTATCGATATGATCACCATCCGTTTGGCTGATCATACCGACATAACCAGGCAAAAAGATTTGTGGCAGCTATGTTTCGGTGATCCACCCGAATTCATCGATCTATATTACAGGGAGAGGTTCGATCCTCAGCAGACCTTGCTGCTTTTTAAAGATGGCCAACTGAGTTCGATGCTTACTATGTTGCCGGCGTATCTGCATTTTGCAAGTGGTCCCCCAACCTCATCGATGATAATTTATGCTGTAGCCACACATCCCCACTTCCGTAATCAGGGACTTGCAGGAAGATTAATTGATGCAGCAAGCCAACTTATTGTAGCCGGGGGCTTTCTTTATTCCATAATAGTTCCTGCACAAAAAACACTTTTTGATTTTTACCGCCGTTTGGGTTACCACGAATCATTTGTTGTATCCGAACTTTCAATCAAAAAAGATTCTATAAAGAATAATACTGTTGATAATTCCTTTGTTCCGTTTCTATCTGCCGCAGAACCTCAACAATATCTTTCTTTAAGAGAATCCCTACTCAATAAAAACCCTCATGTTAGCTACTATCTAAGGGATATTGTCTATCAACAGTCTATATCTCGTCACTCTGGAGCAGATATCCACCTGCTCCATAATAAGAATTCTGTTTATGATTTTAATGACCTGTTCGGGGTGGCTGCAATCGAAATCATTAATAAAAATAAGGTGATCATTAAAGATCTTCTCACTAAAGATAAACATTTGGACAAAGCTATTATAAGTATAAGCAAAGTTTATCCGGCCAACGAATATATTGTACGCACCCCGGCCTTTTCATCATCCAAGATAGTGTCCACTGGTAGCATACGCTGCTTCGCGATGATTCGCAGTCACTCTTTAGGTGCCTCACTAAAATATATACCGCCGGACGCATACATGGGATTAGCCTTTGATTAAAAAACCCTGGGATGTGGTTGATAGAAATCAATCATGGCCCGGGTTTTTTATATATTATACATTCTTTATAAAATATATATTAGATTGGACAGTGCTTGTTTTAGACCATGCAAATCACAAAAAGCAGGCACAACAACACTCCTCACGAAATATTATTTTATACCCTAGAGACTTAGCATAGTAATAAGTTGACTCTGAGGGGAAGGCTATTGCATCAAGTCCGCACTCAACAGCTGTTTTTTCCAGCTCCTGTTTATATTTTCCTGGAGGTTTGGCGCAACCAAGAGTCAGCTTCATATCCTTGAGTTTTTCCCGGGCATCGGCAATAAATTTTTTTGCCAATAAAATATCTAAGGGCGCTACATTTTCCATCGGAGTGCCGCGTAAAGGCTTGAATGCTACCAAAACAGCCGTACGCGGGGAGGCCTGCCTGATCATTTCCAGTGCCGAATATTCACCGTTGATTTGACCGTAGTAAAGTCCTAAAACTATATGCGGCACAAAATCAAGGCCTACCTTGAGGCAAT